>CAYUAG010000058.1:6962-24046 GCA_964442615.1 uncultured bacterium | reverse complement strand
CTAAATTAGAGGATGTCGTAGAGCGAAAAAATAAATTGTTGAATATCCATTTTTTAAATTATCAGATTATTTTATAAATTTTATATTTAGAAAATTACATGAAATAAACATGTTATTTTTTAATATAAAGCATAAAAATTAAATAGGCAAGTATAATAATCATATCTATTATATTACTATCCTTTATTATAAGTATTGCTAATGATTGATATAAACATTTTTTTCTTGACTTATAATACATCAGATAGTACATTGCTTTAACTAAAAATTTCTAACGATTTTATAAATAAAAATAATAGAAGTGGAAATGCGAATAAATCAAATTTTTTATTTAAATGTAAGGTTATTATCAAAGTTTTTACCTGATTAGTAGTGTTTAGTGTCTAATCAGGTTTTTTTATTTTTAAGAGATGTTATAATTATATGGAGAAAATTTAATGGCTAAACCAAAATTTGCAATTTATTGGGCAGGAAGTTGTGGTGGGTGTGAAATTGCTTTTCTCGATATTCGAGAAAAGATTTTTGATGTTGATAAAGCTGTTGATTTGGTTTTTTGTCCCTGTATAATGGATTCAAAGTATAAAGACATTGAGGCTATGCCGGATGATGAAATCGATGTATGTCTTTTCAATGGTTGTATTAGAAATGAGGAAAATTTACATATCGCAGAGTTGCTTAGGAAAAAATCAAAAGTATTGGTTGCATATGGATCTTGTGCTACAGAAGGTTGTATTCCTGGTTTAGGGAATTTAACCAATAGCGAAGAGATTCAAAAATATGTATATCAAGAATCACCTTCGACTGCTAATACTAAAAAAATTCGTCCAAAGATGAAAACAAAAGTTAAAGCTGGTGAATTAACCATTCCTAAAATGTTTAAATATGTCCGAACTTTAGGGCAGGTTGTGGATGTAGATTATTTTATGCCAGGCTGTCCTCCAGTCGCTGAGCAAATTTGGGCAGTTATAGAAGTTATACTATCTGGTAAATTACCCCCAAAAGGTTCTGTAATAGGAGTAAATCCAAAAACTGTATGTGATGAATGTGAAAGAACAAAATCTGATGATAAAAAAGTAAAAGAATTTAAAAGACCTCACTTGGTGAATCCAGAAGATATTGATCAAGAAAAGTGTTTGCTTGAACAAGGGATTATTTGTAATGGTCCTGCTACTCGAGCTGGTTGTGGTGCTCTTTGTCCACAAGTGAATTTGGGATGTAGAGGCTGCTATGGACCAGCGGAAGGTATTAAAGATATGGGTGGAAAACTTGCTGGAGCAATTGGTTCCATAATTGACAGTGATGATCCAGAAGAAATCGAAAAGATTGTAAATCAAATTGTTGATCCGGTTGGTACATTTTATCGATTTAATTTACCCAGTTCATTATTAGGGAGAAAAATATAATGAAAAAAGTAACAATAGATCCTATCACCAGACTTGAGGGTCATGGGAAAATAGAAATATTCTTAAATGATAAAGGTAATGTTGAGGATGCTTATCTTCAAATTCCAGAGCTTCGTGGATTTGAAAAATTTTGTCAGGGTCGACCTGTGGAAGAGATGCCTCGCATAACCTCTAGAATTTGTGGTGTTTGTCCTGAAGCCCATTTAATGGCTTCAGCCAAGGCATGTGATGCAGTATATAATATGGATATTCCCAGAACAGCAAAAATGCTTCGTGAGCTTTTATATAGCATATTTTTTGTGACTGATCACACCACCCATTTCTATGCTCTGGCAGGTCCTGACTTTGTTGTGGGACCCGATGCACCAAAAGAACAGAGAAATATTCTTGGTGTCATTCACAAAGTAGGTGTAGAAATTGGGAGTAAGGTAATTGGACTAAGAGGTATGTGCCATGAATGGATAAAGAAAATGGGAGGAAAAGCAGTTCATCCAGTAGCAGCAGTTCCAGGTGGAATGAGCAAAGGACTTACAAAAGAGGACCAAAAACAACTTATAAAAGATGGTAAAGAAGCAGTTGAATTCGCAAAATTCACCATAAAACTATTCAATGATATCGTATTGGAGAATAAAGAATATGTAGATTTGATTTTGAGTGATATTTTCACTCATCAAACTTACAACATGGGTCTGGTAGATGAAAATAATCATCCAAATTTTTATGATGGTGTTATCCGAGTAACTGGTCCTGATGGTAAAGAATTTATTAAATTCAAACCGGCAGATTATCTTAAACATATTGAAGAACATGTAGAATCTTGGTCATACCTCAAGTTTCCCTTTCTTAAAAAGATTGGATGGAAAGGATTTGTAGATGGTCCCAATAGCGGTATTTATAAAGCCACGCCACTATCGCGGTTGAATGCATCAGATGGTATGGCAACACCTCTAGCCAATGAGGAACATGACCGAATGTACAAGACCTTAGGTGGTAAACCTGTACAGCAGACTCTGGCTACCCATTGGGCCCGGATCATTGAACTTCTCTATTCTGCAGAAAGATGGGTGGAACTTGCCAGTGATCCTGAGATTATTGGCCCTGACTATCGAAAAGTTCCAACCGAAATCCCCAATGAAGGTGTTGCTACTGTGGAAGCTCCACGTGGTACACTTTATCATCATTATAAAACTGATGAAAATGGTATGATCACAGAAGCTAACTTGATAGTAGGTACCACAAATAATAATGCCCCCATTAATATGTCGGTTAAAAAAGCTGCACAAGGTCTCATTAAAAATGGTAAGGTTAATGATGGATTGCTAAACATGGTAGAGATGGCTTTTCGAGCTTATGATCCCTGCTATGGATGTGCAACTCATACACTTCCGGGACAGATGCCGTTGAGTGTTAAGATATATGACAGGAATAAAACCTTAGTCCAGGAAATTAACAGGAATTAAATTTTTAATTTAAGGCTGGATATGTGATAAATGAAAATTCTTGTTTTAAATTGTGGGAGCTCATCTGTTAAATTTCAGTTATTTAGCATGACTGATGAAAAAGTTGTGGCTAAGGGACAGGTAGAAAAAATTGGTTCCAGTGATGCAATAATAACCTATAAACCTCAAGCAAAAAATAAATTACGTGAGATTCAGGAAATACTCAATCACAATTCAGCTCTTGAGATCGTTCTTTCCTTATTACTCCATCCTCAGCATGGTGTAATAAAGAATAAAGATGAAATTGATGGTATTGGTCATCGAGTTGTCCATGGTGGTGAAGATTTCTCTGATTCGGTATTGATTACAGAAAAAGTAAAATCAACCATACAACAATGTATGAAGTTTGCTCCTTTGCATAATCCCCATAATTTAAGTGGAATCAGGGCATGTGAAAGACTTCTTCCTGGAATACCTCAAGTCGGGATTTTTGATACTGCTTTCCATCAAACGATTCCTAAGAAAGCATACTTGTATGGACTTCCCTATTCTTTATATAAAAAACTTGGTATTCGTCGATATGGATTTCATGGAACCTCACATAAGTTCGTTGCTCGACAGGCTGCAGAGATTTTAAAAAAACCTTTAGATACATTAAAACTTATTACCTGTCATCTTGGAAATGGTGCCAGTATAACTGCTATTGATAGAGGAATATCCATTGATACAACCATGGGATTTACTCCTCTGGAAGGTTTGGTTATGGGTACCAGATGTGGAGATATTGATCCTGCCTTAGTACCGTATGTCATGGAACGAGAGGGATTGTCTACCAAGGAAATCAATACAATTATGAATAAAAATAGCGGAATGCTGGGATTAACTGAGACAACTAATGATATGCGGGAAATTGAAGGGGAAGCTTTCCGGGGAAATAAAAAACATAAAATGGCACTCGAGGTTTACTGTTATAAATTGAGAAAATACATAGGAGCGTATATTGCAGTACTTGGTGGAGTGGATGGTATTATATTTACTGGTGGAGTGGGAGAAAAATCTTTTTATGTAAGAGAGCATACTTTAAAGAATCTAGAGAATCTTGACATTAAGATAGATAGAGACCTGAATAATAAAAATGAAACGAATATTGGTCTGGGTAAGATTAAGATTTTAATTATCCCTACAAATGAAGAACTTGCTATTGCCAGAGATACGAAGAATATTTTAGAGTCTTCTCTGAAAATACAAAAAGCTGAAACCACTCAAAAGAAAGTACAGGAGGAAATTATTGATCTTTCCGAAGATGAAAAAGCACAACTTGTTCTTCTTTGGGCAGAAGATCCAAAAATTTCAGTTTCAGAATTGACCCAAAAATTAAATAAAAAAATTGGAAAAAGTATTGATGTTCAATCTGTAAAGGATAAACTAAAAATTTTGGGATTATCCAATCCTTCAAAAGGTGATAAAGTTAAGGGATAAAATCTATGGCTAAGATAAACAAAGAAGAATCCGGATGGATTATTGCAATAAGCTGGCTGAGTGCTTTGGAAGAAACAGCACGAGATTTTCATGGAACCAGACCACATGTTTTTTCCAAACGAGCCTATGAACATTCTGTTCAGCATTTTATACATAGACTGGGAAATGAATATGGTATTCGGGTAAATAAAGCTAATTCAATTCATGAAGCAGTTAATAATTATATAAAATTAGGAATCGAGGCAGGATTGTTTAGAGACGCTAGTGATTTTGATATTGAAGAAATCAATCCCTTTAATTTATCCATTACAGTACACAATTGTAAGTATATAAAAAGCTGTCGCTCTCTTATTGAGCATGGATTTACTATTAGGGATTTAACCTGTGCTCGTATTGGATGCTTTAGAGCTGCAGTTAAAGTGATTTCAAATATTGATTGCGATTATAAAGTACAAGACTTTGATATTGATGGTATTTGTAAAGGATACATTGAACGAGTCTGATGAGTAGTTCAACAAGAAAAAATATCACTACCTTAATAGAAATTGCTCGTAGCAGAGAAGATCTGAGCATACGGAGAGAAGCTATTATTGATTTAGGCTACAGGAAACAGAAAGATATTTATCCAGTTTTGGTAGAGCTTCTTGATGATGATTCAGCAAGTATTCAACATGCAACAGTTATCTCTTTAGGCAGGTTTGGAAATCCCAAAGCTATTGATGAGCTTATAAAACCAAAAATTTTTAATTCACCTGTTACCAATATCCGGTGGGCTGCTGTTATATCAATTGGTCAATTAGGTGACTATCGGATTATTGATCATCTTTTAAATATTGTTGCTGATAAGGAGTGGATTGTTAGAAATCAGGCAGTTACTGAACTGAAAGATAAAATTCAAGAGATTATTGAACTTAAAGATGTTACCCATACTCGTATTCTCATAAAACTGCTTTCTCTGGAAAATGAAGAAATAATCAAACTTGTTATTCAAGGATTTTGTGAGTTGGGCGAGGAAAGTGTTAATATTCTATTAGATGGGCTATACTATCTTTCTCCGGTGCTGAGAAAGAATGCTGCCAGAGCACTTGGAGAACTTATCTCTTTTCGTGCAGTTGATCCCCTTATTAATATTATTATTGATGAAGAATGGGAGGTTCGAGAGAGTGTAGTGAAAGCTTTAGGGCAAATAGGAGATAGGAGAGCTATTGAACCTCTAGTAAATTCTCTATTTGATAATGTTGAAAAAGTCCAAAAACAGGCTATGGAGTCATTGTTAAAATTTGGCACATTAAGTACAGAATCTTTACTTAATGCACTATCATTTGAAAAAAATAAATTTAATCTTCGGGCAATTATTTTAACCCTTGGTAAAATTAGAGATAAAAAGGCTATTCCAGTATTGGTACGCCATCTCAGCAGTAGCTATTTTGTAGTACGAATGGCGGCTGTTAAAGCACTTAAACAATTTGAAATTTCAGCAATTAGTGATGTACTTCTCCCTCATCTTTCCTTTAATACTTCAGATATTAGACAGCTCTTACAGGATGCCAAAAACAAAGATAATAAGCTTCTTCAATTGCGGGCAATAAAAGCACTAGGCGGTTTGGAAGATCACCGGGCAGTTAATACTTTGAAGAAACTGGTTGACGAGGGTTCACCCGAAGTTCAAGATGCTGCCACTCAAGCTCTCATAAAAATAGGTTGTGCAGCCTGGGGTCGATGTTGTGCAATTATGGTTTTCAGTAAAGCCAGAGATGGATTAATTTTATCCACCTTAATCAAATCATTAGAAGACGATTCGGATAATGTACGACTGGAAGCAGTAAGAACATTAGCAAAAATTTGTGGAAAGGGTGTGGTTGATTCTCTAGTAAAGATCGCGAAAAAAGATAAAGATCCCTATATTCGCTATGAATCTGTACGACTTTTGCGTCGTATTGGAGTGGGACATCATCATGTTTTAAATTTAGCTCTAAGCGCCCTGGAAGATAATTCAGGAGATGTACGTTTTCAAGCTGCAAGATTATTAGGAAATTTTCATCATGAAATATCGATTCAACCTCTGTTAAAGGCTACAGGTGATAAACATTGGAGCGTGCGGGAGAGTGCGGAAAATGCTTTGGTTAATTTTGGTCAAAAAGCAGTACCTCATCTTATTAAAGCACTTTCAAAACCTTCCTGGACTACTAGGTTCAGGGCAGCAAGACTTTTAGGAGAGATTGGTGATAGCAAAGCAATTAAACCACTTGAGCAGCTTCTTAGAAAAAGGGGAGAGAAGAATAAAGTACTGCAGATAGTTGAAAAATCATTAAAAAAACTTTACAAAAGTGCTGCAGCATAAGTATTAAGGGAGATAGATATGCGAATTAAGTTAAAACGCGGTGAAAAAGAAAAAAAATTTATTGATCGAGTCAATGAGCTTTCTGGAGAAAATGTGTTCAGTTGTTATCAGTGCGGTCGCTGCTCAGCAGGATGTCCATTTGCATTTGAAATGGATATACTTCCCAATCAGATGATACGACTGGTTCAGATGGGACAGGAAGAAGAACTCATTGGTTCTAAGGCCCTTTTTCTTTGTGCTTCTTGTTTTACCTGTCAATCCCGCTGTCCTAAAGGAATTAATATTGCGAATGTAGCTGAAGCAGTACGTCATCTCATTGAACCAAAAGGTAAAGATCATTTCGGGCCAAATGAGATTCCTGTTAAATTAGCAAACGAGCTTCCCCAACAGGTACTCGTTGCGGTATATAGAAAATTTAGTAAATAGGTTATAATTATGGAAGACAAGAAAAAAAGACTTCATTATTATCCTGGATGTACAGTAAAGGAAAAAACCACAAATTTGGATGATTCCACTCATGCTGCCATGGAGATTTTAGGGTATGAATTAAAAGAACCTGACAACTGGACCTGTTGCGGAGCAGAATTCCCTTTAACAGAAGAAAAAATTATTGGTCTGGCAGCTCCAGCTCGAATTCTCAGACAGGTTGAGCTGGAGGGTGGAGACAAGGTTTTTACAGTATGTTCATTCTGTTTTAATGTTTTAAAGCGGACCAATGAGGCAATATTGACTGATCCGCTCAAGTATAAACGGATTAATTCCTATCTCAAAGACGATATTAAAATTGATCACATAACCAAGAAAAAAACCACTAATTTTCCAGAATACAATGGGAATGTTACTGTTTTTCATTTACTTGAGTTTATTAGGGATGAGATTGGTTATGAAAAAGTCCGATCTTTGTTAAAACGAGATCTTAGTAATGTGAAAGTTGTACCCTATTATGGGTGCCGTCTTCTTCGTCCAAAGGGAAGCATCAGTATTGATGAACCTGATGATCCCTCAATTTTTGAAGAATTTTTGGAAAATATTGGTTGTACTGTAATTGATTTTCCTTTTAAGCAGGAATGCTGTGGTTCCTATCTTTCAGTATCCCTGCCAGAAGCTGCTTCTGAAGCTTCATATAATATACTTCGTTCAGCTAAATTGAATGGAGCAGATGCAGTAGCATTAAGTTGTCCACTTTGCTATTATAATTTAGATCGTAGACAGGATCGTATAAAGGAAAAATTTCTTGATTTTACGGGAATGCCTATTTTATTTTTTACTCAACTTCTTGCCTGGGCCTTAGGAGTAGAAGAAAAAATTTTAGGATTGGATCAACACTATTTTAGTCCTCATTCTGTTTTGAGGATTGATAATAAGTCTGAGGTAAAACTATGAGCACTAATGGAAAGAAAAAAAGAATAGGATTATTTGTTTGCCACTGTGGTGTTAATATTGCAAGTGTTGTTGATGTGGAGAGAGTTGCAAAAGAGTTAGAAAAATATCCAGATATTATTTTTTCCACAAATTATGTTTATATGTGCTCAGATCCTGGTCAACAACTGATTTTAAATACAATTAAAGAAAAAAAGTTAGATGCTTTTATCGTAGCAGCATGTTCACCCACGCTTCATGAGAGAACATTTCAAAACGTAGCAGAACTTGCCGGATTAAATCCCTATCAGATGGAGATTGCTAATATTCGTGAACAGGGCAGCTGGGTCCATACTGATAAGGAAAAGGCCACTCAGAAAGCAATCAAGGTTGTTAAATCAATGGTTGAAAAGGTTCGTGCCAATGAGAGTCTGGAGCCGATTGAAATCGATGTGAACCGGAGAGCAATGGTAATTGGAGCTGGTATCAGTGGGATCCAGGCAGCTCTTGATATAGCTGATCATGGATATGAAGTACTTCTAGTAGAGAAAAATCCATCAATAGGTGGACATATGATTCAGCTTTCGGAAACTTTTCCCACCCTGGATTGTTCCCAGTGTATTATGACACCGAAGATGGTGGAAGCTTCCCGTCATCCGAATATTAAAATAATGACCTATCATGAAGTAGAATCCATATCAGGCTTTGTAGGAAATTTCAATGTTCGGATAAAAAAGAAACCTCGCTATGTGGATGAGAACCTCTGCACCATGTGCGGTGATTGTGAAGAAGTTTGTCCCCAGGTTGTTCAGGATGAGTTCAATATGGGACTCTCATTTCGTAAAGCAATTTATCTACCATTTCCACAAGCTATACCGGGAACATATACATTGGATATTGATAGTTGTCTTGGTTTATGGCCTGTTAGGTGTGGTAAGTGCAAAGATATCTGTGAACCTAATGCTATAGATTATGACCAAAAAGAAGAAATTTTTGAAGAAACCATAGGTGCGATTGTTGTTTCTACTGGTTATGACCTTTATACCATGCAGGCTTTGGGTGAGTATGGTGGAGAAAAATATGAAGATGTTGTAAATGGACTTGAATTTGAACGAATACTTTCAGCCTCTGGGCCGACTGGTGGTGAGGTTCTGAGACCATCTGATGGTAAAGTTCCCAAGAATATTATTTTTGTTCAATGCTGTGGATCCAGAGATCCAGAGAATCATAATCCTTACTGTTCACGAATTTGTTGTATGTATACTTCAAAGCACGCAATGTTATATAAACATCGAGTTCCAGATGGAAATGCGACCGTATTTTATATTGATGTAAGAACCGGGGGTAAGAGGTTTGAGGAATTTTATCAGCGAGCTATTGAGGAAGATCATGTTCTGTATATCAGGGGAAAGGTCTCCAAGATTTTTCAGGAAGGTGATAAAATTATTATATGGGGTTCTGATACCTTGACAGGAAAGAAGATAGAAGTCGAGGCGGATATGGTTGTACTGGCTATGGCAATGGTTAAAACTGAAAATATTGAAGATCTATTAAAGAAACTGAAGATTAATACTGATGAAAGTGGGTGGTTGGCTGAAGCTCATCCAAAACTCCGTCCGGTTGAGAGTTTAAATGCCGGATTTTATCTAGCTGGATGTGCCCATGGTCCCAAGGATATTCCAGACACTGTTTCTCAAGCCTCAGCAGCAGCAGCCAAGGTGGGCAATCTTTTTGCTCAGGAGAAACTTCTTCATGAACCAACTATTGTACCAGTGAATGAGGATCTCTGCAGTGGTTGTGGTATCTGTGTACCTGTATGTCCCTATAGTGCCCGTGAGTTGGATTTAGAAAAAAAGGTTGTCAAGGTAAATGAGGTTTTATGTGAGGGATGTGGTGCATGTGCTGCAGCTTGTCCTTCTGGTGCCGCTCAGCAGCGGAATCAAACCGATGCTCAAATATTTTCAATGGTTAAAGCAATATTGAAAGGATAACTATGTTTGAACCACAAATTATGTCTTTTCTTTGTAAATGGTGTACCTATGCCGGAGCTGATTTAGCAGGCACTTCTCGTATGAAATATGAACCAAATGCTGTAAATTTACGAGTAATGTGCTCAAGCCGGATAGATCCTCAGCATATCCTGTATGCATTTAAACAGGGTGCAGATGGTGTTTTTATTGGAGGATGCCATCCCGGTGACTGTCATTATGTTGTAGGAAATTATAAGACCTTGAGGAGAATGATTCTTTTCAAGCAGATGCTTGAAAAATTCGGGATAAATCCTAAACGTCTTAAATTGGAGTGGATATCAGCTGCGGAGGGGAAAAAATTCGTTAATTCAATGAATGAATTCACTGATCGAATTCGTACATTGGGTCCACTTAATATAGAAGATATTGCTTTAAACAAAGAGGAATCAAAATGAGTAATAAAACTGCTGCTAAGAAAAAGAAGAAAAATACTGAGAAAATGGTTTCCATTTTTATTATGGGGAAAAAATATGAAGTACCTGCTTCTTTGACTATCCAAAAGGCCTTGGAATATGCCGGTTTTCAATTGATCAGGGGATGTGGTTGTCGAGGAGGTATCTGTGGTGCTTGTGGAACCGTGTATCGATTTCCTGATTCATATAGGATTGAGGTAGGCTTAGCCTGTCAGACAGTTGTAGAACCAAATATGTATATCACGCAAATACCATTTTTCCCAGCAAATAAGGCAACCTATGATATTGAGAAACTGGAACCAAGCGGATCAACTGTTGCAGCTTTGTATCCAGAGATTTTTAAATGTGTCGGATGTGGAACCTGTACCAGAAGTTGTCCTATGGATATAGACGTTATGGAGTATATGTCCAGAGCTATCCGGGGAGATATTGCTGGTGCTGCAGAGCTTTCATTTGACTGTGTTATGTGCGGTCTTTGCACAGCTCGCTGTCCAGCTGAAGAGACACAGTACAACATCGGTATTTTATCACGACGCCTTTATGGCAGGCATATAGCTCCTAGGGCAAAGCATGTAACTAAAGTTATAGAAAATATTAAAAATGGAAAATTCAATAAGTATTTAAATGAATTGAAAAAAATGGACATAGAGGCTCTAAAGAAAGTTTACAATGAGCGTGAATCAGAACCTGAAATGGCTGAAGAATACTGGGAACCAAAGGAAAAAAAAGGTATTGTTGAATAATCTAAAAATAATAAAATTTAATTTTTTCTTATGGAGTGTACATTATGTCATACACATCAGAATTAAAAAAATTAATTAAAGTTGTAGAGAAGACAAGACCGGCCCGGGTTGAAAAAAAGAAAAAAGGTGAGGAATTTCCGGGTATGTCTCTCCAAGAGAGGGAAGATATTTTAAAGTATCATCCCGATTTCAAAGAAGAAGGACGTTCCGAGATCAAGGTTGGTCCAAATAAGGGATACCGAATTTCAAATGAGATTGTCAATCTCCTGCATGCAAAAAGTCGAGTAAATCCTGATGATATAGATCTTTCTAATCCAGATTACGAGACCGATGTCCTTATTATTGGAGGAGGAGGGGCTGGAACTTCTGCTGCCTTAATGGCAAGGGAAAAGGGTGTCAAGGTGCTTATTGCCACCAAGTTACGTCATGGGGATGCCAATACTATGATGGCTGAGGGCGGGATACAGGCTGCAACCAAGAGCGGTAAAGATTCACCTTACTATCACTATCTAGATGTTTTAGGGGGTGGGCATTTCAAAAATGATCCTGCATTAGTTGAAACCTTAGTCACCGAAGCTCCTAAAGTTATTTCATGGCTGGATAAATTGGGAGCTATGTTTTCCAAATTTGAGGATGGACGGTTGAAAACGCTTCATGGTGGAGGTACATCCCGAAAAAGGATGCACTATGCAGGAGATATTACTGGTGCTGAAATAATGCGTACCATTAGAGATGAAGCAAGAAATCATCCAAATGATATAAAAGTACTAGAATTTTCACCTGCTGTTGAACTCATTCTGAATGATAAAGGAGCATGCAGTGGAGCAGTATTGTATAATTTGGAGACTGAGGAGTATATAGCTGTAAAGGCAAAAGCAACGGTGATGGCTACTGGTGGATCAGGAAGACTTCATATTCAAGAATTCATGACTACAAATCATTATGGTGCTACTGGAGATGGATTGATTATTGCATACCGTGCTGGTGTTCCTTTAAGGTTTCTTCATACTGTTCAATATCATCCTACAGGAGCTGTATTCCCTGAGCAGGCTGAAGGACTTCTGATTACTGAAAAATTCAGAGGGGCAGGTGCAAATGTTGTCAATATCGATGGTGAACAATTTGTATACGAACGTGAACCCAGAGATGTAGAAGCTTCTGCATTCATCCGGGAGTGTACTGTTCGAGGAAAAGGTGTGCCCACACCAACTGGAAAATTTGGTGTTTGGTTGGATTCCCCTATGATTGATTACATAAACGGAGAAGGTTACGTTCATAAGGAATTCCCGGGAAAATGGATTCTGTTTCACCGATATGGTATAGATATTACAAAGGAACCAATGTTGGTATTTCCCACCCTTCATTATCAAAATGGTGGTCTTGAAATTAATAAAAAGTGCGAAACTGTTGTACCAGGTCTTATTGCTGGTGGTGAGGTTAGCGGCGGTGTTCACGGTGAAAATAGACTCATGGGCAATTCTCTCTTGGATGTAACCGTATTTGGGAGGATTGCAGGGATCACTGCAGCAGATTATGCCAAGAAAAAAGCAAAAAGTGAAAAATTAACCATAGACCATGTGAGGAAATATAACAAGGCTCTTGAGACAGCTGGTATAAAACTTAATGGCAGAGTTGCTCCCATGATTTTACCTGACTACAGTAACCCGGATGTCAGAGAAAAACAGCTTACTACCAAGTATATCGGTACAATACGATAAATATGAGGTAAAAAATGAGGATACGATACAGAGAAAAACCCTTTGGATTTGAAAAACCGACTTCACCAAAGGGAGAGCTTATCATTTTAGAAGATCGGTGTAAAGGATGCGGTTTCTGTGTTGAATACTGTCCAAATGATGTATTAGAAATTTCAGATAAGTTTAATTCAAAAGGCTATCATCCACCCGAGGTAGTAAATATAGATGATTGTCGGTATTGCGGTTTTTGTCAAATGCTTTGTCCGGATTTTGCAATTTTTACAACTGTAGAAGAGACAAAAATAGAAAAAGAGAAAAGAGAAGCAAGGAAAAAGGAAACAAATAAGGTTAAAATATAATTATTTAGCATAGGCGATAAGTATATGAAAGAATCTAATAAAGCTGTTCTAACAGGTACACATACACTAACTGGCAGTCAAGCATGTGCTGAGGGTGCACTTTCTGCAGGTTGTCGCTTTTTAGGGTATTATCCTATAATTCCTTCTTTTGATATTGTCAAGCGATTTGCAGAACGTTTTTCAGATGTCAACGGTGTACTTATACAGATGGAGGATGAAATTTCTGCCCTGGCTGCCGTCCTTGGAGCTTCCTGGACTGGAAAGAGAGCAATGACAGTTACTTCTGGAACTGGATTTGCTCAAATGGCAGAACATATTGGTCTGGGTGTTATGCTGGAAACACCATGTGTGATTGTAGATGTTCAACGGGATGGTCCCTCAGAAGGTACTCCCTGTAATCCTGGTGCTGGTGACATTATGCAAGCAAGATGGGGATCCCATGGAGATTATGAAATTATAGCACTATCACCCAATTCACCTCAGGAAATGTATGATATGACCATAAAGTCATTCAGCTTTTCAGAAAAATATCGAACCCCGGTGATTCTTTTGACAGATACTGAGATTAGCAATATGAAAGAGGAAATAAAAATTCCAGCTTCTAAGGATCTTAAAATAAACACCAGAAAATACTATAAAGGAAAAAAAGAAGACTATCTTCCTTTTAAATATGATTCTAAAGATCTTATCCCTCCCATGGTTGATATCAGTAATGGATGTCGGTTTCATGTCACAGGATTAACCCATGATGAACGGGGATATCCGGTAATGAATGAACAGTGTCAAGAGTGGAATGTGCATCGACTTGTACAGAAAATCAGACTGTTTACTGATGATATTGTGGATTTTGAAGAGGAGTTGATAAATGATGCGGATATTGTGGTTGTATCCTATGGTGCTGCATCAAAAGATGCAATTAATGCAGTTCATCAAGCACGAAAAGAAGGCATCAAAGCTGGAAGTTTTCGTCTAAAAACAATCTGGCCTTTTCCGGAAAAAAAAATAACCGAGCTGGCTAAAAAGATCGATAGCTTTATCGTTCCTGAAATAAATTATGGGCAGATATTTTTAGAAATTGAACGATGTGCTAGAGGAGAAGCAGAAACTCATTTTATTTATCATGAATCTTCAAAAATTGGCAGTTCAGAACATATTAAAAATTTAATTAAAAATTCCATAAAAAAATAGGCAGAAAATGGGAGCAACTAAGTTTAAAAAAGAAGAAATAAGACATCCGATGGAAAATCTCCTTCGGATGGATAGAATTCCACACATATGGTGTCCGGGATGTGGCATAGGTAATGCCGTTAGTGCATTTGCTGAAGCTCTGGATAAATTAGAATTTGATTTGGATAAGATTTGTGTGGTTTCAGGAATTGGTTGTACTGGAAGAGTGGCTGGATATATTAAGGTTGATTCCTTTCACACTACTCATGGACGTGCAATTCCCTATGCAACAGGTATTAAACTAGGTAATCCAGAGTTGAAAGTGATCGTTATATCCGGTGATGGGGACCTTGTTTCTATTGGTGGAAATCATTTTGTACATGCAGCCCGAAGAAATATTGATTTAACCGTAATTTGTGTGAATAATTTTATTTATGCAATGACAGGAGGACAAGTTGCACCCACCACTCCCATTCCAGCCTATACAACAACATCTCCTTTTGGAAATTTTGAAACCCCTTCCAATATTCCTCAATTAGCAGAAGCAGCAGGTGCAGTATATGTAGCTCGATGGACTGCACTTCATATGAGAAGATTGTCATATTCCATAGTTGATGCTTTACAAAAACCTGGATTTTCGGTGGTTGAAGTCATTTCACCCTGTGCAATGTACTATTCAAGAATTAATAAATTGGGTGACGGATTAGACATGATGAAATTCTATTATGATAATTCAGTTATCAAACATGGTGAACCTACAGATAATTTGGAAATCAATTACCAAAAGGAAATTATAGTAGGAAAATTTGTTGATCGCGAAAGACCAA
The DNA here is from genome assembly GCA_964442615.1 of uncultured bacterium. Classification (GTDB taxonomy): domain Bacteria; phylum Zhuqueibacterota; class QNDG01; order QNDG01; family CAYUAG01; genus CAYUAG01. The sequence goes on along the minus strand of CAYUAG010000058.1, from coordinate 8,789 downwards.
CATTTTCTGAATCATTACAAAATTGGTTAGAAGGTTAAGGGAGGTTAAGCAGTGAAAGCAAATCCAAGGGATGTTTTTACCGGAACATATTATATAGATGGTGATGTCGCAGCAGCTTATGGTGCTTTAGCTGCTGGGTGTAAGTTTTTAGGAGGGTATCCAATCACTCCATCTACTGAAGCTGCGGAAGCTTTTGCACGAAAAGCACCGTTTGTTGGAGCACAATTTATTCAAATGGAAGATGAATTAGGTTCTATTGCATCTGTTCTGGGAGCATCCTGGGCAGGGAAGAAATCGATGACTATTACTTCAGGTCCAGGATATTCTTTAATGATGGAAAACATTGGATTGGGTGCAGCAATGGAAATTCCTTTTGTGATAATTAATATTCAGCGGGGTGGTCCCTCTACAGGAGTACCGACAAGTACTGGTCAGGCTGATATTATGCAGTCGAGGTGGGGATCAAATGGGGATTATGAAATAATTGCTTTAGCACCGGATTCTCCTCAGGAAAGCTTTGAATTTGCTATTAAAGCATTTAACCTGGCTGAGCGTTATCGGGTACCAGTTATGTTTATGGCTGATGAGTGTGTGGGGCACATGACTGAGAAAGTAGTTATTCCTGAAGCTTCCGAGATAGAAGTTGAACCCAGGAGATTTTATAAAGGGAAAAAAGAGGAATACATTCCTTATAAACGGGATAAAGATCTTGTTTCTCCAATTGTAAAAGCTGGGGATGGTTATAATTTATATATTACCGGATTAACTCATGATGAAAAAGGATATCCTATTCTAGACAGTAAATTACTTCCTAATATCGATAAGGCAAAAGCAAAAAATAAAAAATCGACTAATCGATACCTGGTTGATAAAATTCGTAAAAACAAAAATGATATAATTGAATTACAAGAGCATAACCTAGATGATGCAGAGGTTGTGATTGTTTCCTACGGAATAACATCACGAGTTGCATACAGAGCTTTTGAACAGGCAAGAAAACAAGGAATTAAAGTAGGTATGCTTCGTTTGGTAACTGTCTGGCCCTTTCCTGATGAAAAGATTGCTGAATTGGCGGAAAAAATTAAAGGATTTGTGGTACCGGAGATAAACTATGGTCAAATTGTATTTGAAGTAGATAGATGCAGTCATGGACAGGCAAATACGATTTTAGTTCCTCATGGTGGTGCTTCGGTTCACAATCCGGATGATATATTAGGAGCTATTAAAAAGGTTGCAACAGATACTAAAAAGTATGAGAATGTCATTGAATATACAACGAATTTAGAAAAGTCGATTTTTAAGGGTAGTTTAGCTGAAATGATTAAAAAGTAGCAGGGATAAAATGGATAAAATAATTGAAGTATTTAAAAAAGGTATTGAAAGTTCTAAAGTTAGTAAACAAAAAATATGTATGGTAACAGATATTCCCTATAAACCAGAAGTAACTGATTATTTAGGAATAGACCTTTTCCATACATCAAGAGGTCGGGCTATACCTTTTGCAACAGGTATGAAATTGTCAAATCCTCAGTTAACATTAGTGGTCTTTATTGGCGATTTTGCTACCTTGGGTGGTAATCATTTTGTTCACGCTGGAAGAAGGAATATGGATGTTAAGGTTATTTGTGTGAATAATTTCAACTACAAAAAAATTGCTGGTGAGGATGTACCTGTAACCTTTCCCAGGATTCCCTTTTCTGCATATGCATCTTTTGATGAGCCATTAAATATTCCGCATCTGGCAAAATCGTGCGGGAGTGTTTTTGTAGCCCGTTGGACGCTACTTCATACTGATGAATTGAGTAAATCTATTGCTGAATCTTTAGC
>CAYUAG010000058.1:0-6952 GCA_964442615.1 uncultured bacterium | reverse complement strand
TGCCTGAAGTACTTGATTTTTATTATAAAAATTCAGAAATAGGATCTGGTGAAGATACTTTTATTGTCAGAAAAGTTCCTGATGAAAAAATCATTGTGGGTAAATTTATGGATAGAGAACGACCAACTTTTATTGATGCTTATAATGAACAACTTTCAAAAGTTTTGGGTGATAAATTTATAAAATTAGAATAAAAAAGAGAGATATAACAGATGACTGAAATTAGATTTGCAGGATTTGGGGGACAGGGAATAATAAGATCTGGAATAATTGTAGGAAGGGCTGCTTCCATTTATGACGGAGGATTTGCTACTATGAATCAATCATTTGGACCAGAAGCAAGAGGAGGAGCCTGCAGCTCTCAGTTGGTAGTATCAGATCAAAAAATATTGTATCCCTATGTAACACGAGCAGATTATCTGATAGCGATGTCTCAGGAAGCTTGTGATAAATTTGAATCTGAAGTTAAAGACAAAGGAGTATTAATAATTGATGAAGATCTGGTAAAGCCTGATACTAAAAAAAGAGTTCTTTCTATTCCCTCAACCCGATTTGCTGAAGATTTAGGAAATCGAATATTTGCTAATGTAGTGATGATGGGATTCGTAACCGCAGTAACAGGAGTAGTTTCAGTTGAAGCTATGAAAAAAACTATCCCAGAATCTGTACCTGAAAGATTTGTTGAACAGAATTTGAAAGCTTTTAATAAAGGGTATGATTATGGTAAAAAATACAAAGAAGAAAAATGAAAACCATAAATCAAGGATTCCTATATGAAAATTCATGAATATCAGTCTAAAGAACTATTTAAAAGGTATTCTATTCCGGTACCGGAAGGAAAAGTGGTAGAGGAAAAAAATGATGCCGGTAAAATTGCTCAAGAAATTGGAAAAAAGGTGGTTGTTAAAGCACAGGTTCATGCTGGTGGAAGAGGTAAAGGTGGTGGTATAAAATTAGCTGATAGTCCGGATGAAGCTGTAAAGAGAGCCAGTGAAATACTGGAAATGAATCTTGTCACTCATCAGACTGGGCCAGAGGGGAAATTAGTACGAAAGGTATTGGTTGAGGAGGCACTTGAGGTTGATAAAGAACTCTATTTAGGAATGGTTATTGATCGAGAAAGTTCGATGCTGACCATCATTGCTTCAGAAGCAGGAGGAGTGGAGATAGAGGTTGTAGCAGAGAAAACACCTGAAAAAATAATCAAGGTTCCTATCAATCCTAAAGTTGGTTTACAGCCTTTTCAAGCCCGAAAGGTTGCTTTTGGGCTTAATTTACCCCAGGAACTAATACGGGAGGGATCAAAACTGGTTATTAATTTATATAAACTTTTCAACCAGTGTGATGCTTCTCTGGCAGAAATTAATCCTTTGGTAATTACCAAAGATAAAAGATTATTAGCTGCTGACGCCAAGGTTAATTTTGATGATAATGCTTTAGACCGTCATCCTGATATCAAGGAATTACGAGACATCAAGGAAGAAGAGCCCACAGAAGTGGAAGCATCAAAATATAGTTTAAGTTATATTAAATTGAATGGAAATGTTGGATGCATGGTTAATGGAGCAGGTCTGGCTATGGCTACCATGGATATTATCAAACATCATGGCTCCATGCCTGCAAATTTTTTAGATGTGGGTGGAGCTGCTTCAGTTGAACGGGTTGAAAATGCATTTCGTATCCTTCTTTCCGATAAAAATGTAAAAGCTGTCTTAATAAATATATTTGGTGGTATAGTCCGCTGTGACCGGGTGGCAAATGGAATTATTGAAGCAGCCAAGCGTCTTGATATTACAGTACCAATAGTTATTCGTTTGGCAGGAACTAACAGTGATATTGCAGCTGATATTCTAAAAAAATCCGACCTATCTTTTGAGGTTGCAGACGATTTGGGTGATGCGGCCCAGAAAGCAGTTGCTGCTGCACAAAAAAGATAGGAATATCTGGTTAAAATTATTAATAGTTAATTTAATAAAATTTTAGAGGGATTAATGAGTATACTTATAGATGATAAGACCAAGGTTGTGGTTCAGGGATTAACTGGTAGTGAAGGAACATTCCATTCCAAAAAAATGATAGAATACGGTACCAAGGTTGTAGCAGGTGTTACTCCTGGTAAGGGAGGAATTAAATATGAGGGATTACCAGTATTTAATACAGTAGATGAAGCTGTTAAGCAGACAGATGCTGATACGTCTGTAATTTTCGTGCCTCCGTTTTTTGCAGCGGATGCAATCATGGAAGCTGCTGAGAGTGGAATTAAAGTGATCATCTGCATTAGCGAGGGAATACCTACCTTAGATATGGTTAAGGTCACCACATTTTTAGAAGGCAGGGATGTTCGTTTGGTAGGTCCAAATTGTCCTGGGATTATTACTCCGGGAAAGTGTAAGATTGGTATCATGCCGGGATTTATTCATTCCCCAGGCAAAATTGGAGTAATTTCCAGAAGTGGTACTTTAACCTATGAAGCAGTTGATCAACTAACCAAGGAGGGATTAGGGCAAACTACCTGTATGGGACTGGGAGGTGATCCGATTATAGGTACCAGATTCATTGATGCCTTAAAGCTTTTTAAAGATGATCCAGAAACTGAGGGTATGGTGATGATTGGAGAGATTGGCGGAACTGATGAGGAAAATGCAGCTAAATATATAAAAGAAGAGTTTGATAAGCCTGTTGTAGGTTTTATTGCAGGCCGAACAGCACCTCCTGGAAAACGTATGGGACATGCTGGTGCTATCATAGCAGGAGGAAAAGGAACAGCTAAAGAAAAAATCGAAACCTTAAGAGCGTGTGGGGTAACAGTTGCTGATTCACCAGCAGAGATTGGGATTATCATGAAGAAAGTACTGACCTCATAGTTTTAAAAAGAAGTAAAATGAAAAAAATGAATCATAAATCTATTCCTGTATTTCCAAACTGTTTTGTCTGCGGAAAAAGTAATCCTAAAGGATTACAGATGGATTTTTTTTTACATAAGAAAAAATCGGAAGCAAAATTTATTGGTGATAAAACTCATCTTGGTTATGAAAATTTAGTTCATGGAGGTATTATTAGTGCAATCTTAGATGATGCAATTATTTGGGCATCATATGCTTTGATGGGTTCTTTTGGTATAACTGCTGAACTGAATGTACGATTTTTAAAACCAGTTCATATAAACAAGGAATTTATTATTATTGGTGAGATGATTGAGGATAAAGGTAAAATTTGGATAGGTAAAGGAATTATGAAAGATAAAGATAGTAATTTATATGCTCAAGCAAAGGCAAAAGTACTCCCTTTATCGAATATATTGTAATATTAAAATTAATTGAGGTATAACATGTCAAAAATAGATATTAACAGATTAAAAAAAATAGTAGGTAAAGATAATGTCAGAGATGATCCAGGCACTCGCTATGTATATGGATCAGATTCATCTGTACATGAAGCTTTTGCTTGGTCTGTTGTACGTCCTGAAACAAAAGAACAAATACAGAAAATTGTCCGTTATGCAAATTCTGAGAAAATTCCTGTTATTGCTCGGGGATCAGGATCTGGAATGTCAGGTCAAGCAGTCCCCATTAAAGGTGGTATAGTACTGGATTTGAAAAAAATGAATAAAATTTGTGAGATTAACCTTGAGGATGGGTACTGTAGAGTTGAAACAGGTGTGATTGATGATGATTTGAATAAGGCTTTAAAGCCCTACGGTGTGTTCTATCCTGTTGCTCCTGCTTCCAGTAGAGTTGCAACTATTGGAGGTGAAATTGCCAATAATGCAAGTGGAGTCAGGTCTGTAAAATATGGGGCTATGAGAGATTCACTGCTTGGAATGGAAGTAGTTATGGCAAATGGTAATTTAGTAAATCTGGGATCCAGGACAAGAGTAGAGGCTTCAGGATATCAGCTGGATCGGTTAATGGTTGGTTCAGAAGGAACCTTAGGTATAATTGTAGAAGCAATGTTAAAATTTGTTCCTATTCCAAAGTTCCGCTGTCTTGGAATTGTAAATTTCAACAAACTAGAAGAAGCTGGTGATACTATTGCAGCCATTATGGCTAGTGGTGCCCAACCTTCATTGCTTGAACTCATGGATAATGTGGCAATAACTGCACTTAATAAAACAATGGACATGGGATTACCAGATGTAGAAGCAATTTTGATGTTTGAAGCAGATGGAATGGTAAAAGAAGCAGTTGATTTTGAAATTGAGAAAATGAAAAAGATATGTGAAGGTAATAATGGCTTTGGAATCCAATACAGCTATGAAGCAGAAAAGCGCACCAAACTTTTTGCTGGACGAAAAAAACTTTTTCCTGCTTTATCAATGTATAAAGAACTGTATTCATGTACATCATTAGCTGATGATATGGCAGTTCCATATTCCAAAATGACTCAGATGGCCCGCAAGATTCATGAAATTGCAAAAAATAACAATATTATTATGACTGCCTATGGGCATTGTGGTTCTGGGTGTATGCATACTAAAATACTTATGGATACAACTAAAGGAAAACAATGGTATAATGCCAAAAAGGCTGTTCAGGAGATTTATGACTATGTTACAGAAATGGGGGGAACTACTTCTGCAGAACATGGAATTGGACTGTCGAAAGCTCCTGCATTTAAACGAGAAAAAAAGGATTCTCTACCATTTATGAGAGCTATTAAAAATGCACTGGATCCGAATAACATTTTAAATCCAGGTAAAATGATGGACGCACCTGATGATTGGGTTACTGCTACAAAACTAAGGTATAATGTAAATTAATACTAAAAAGAATTTTTGAAAATTTAATTAATACACTAGGAGTTTGAATGCAGACAAAAAATTTAAAAAAGTGGGAGGAAGATCTAAATCGATGTATTCGATGTGGGTATTGCTTTGAAGGATGTCCTATATTCAAAGAAGAAGGCTGGGAAGTTGATGGAGCAAGAGGTAAGCTTTTGCTCGCCTATGGTTTGTTAATGGATGATTTAGAACCGTCTGATTATATTGCTCAGAAATTATTTGAATGTACTTTTTGTAGAGACTGTGTAGAAAGATGTTCTGCCCAGGTTTCAATACCGGATATTATATCTGCAGTACGTGCAGATTTGTATGATGCAGGCTTTTCTTATGAATCTCACGAGAAACTTTTACATATAATTAAAAAAAGTGGTAATATATTTGACAAAAAATTACAAGCTCCGGTTTATGAAGGAGAAAAGAGTGTTTTACTTGGGTGTAGATTACTGGAAAGAAAGGAAGATTCAAAAAAATACCTTGATATACTTGAGAAATTAGGGGTAAAGCCAAGAACTTTCGAAGAAACATGTTGTGGAATGCCGTTCGGAGTGTTAGGAGATAAAAATGGTTTTTTGGAACAACAGAAAAAATTCAGAGAAACCATTCCAGATATAAATGAGGAAATCATATGTGTCTGTACAACCTGTGTGTATTTTATTAAAAATAAATATCCTGATTTAAAAGCAAAATATGTAATTAATGAAATCGTGGAAAGATTACCAGATTATAAAGATAAGATAAAAAATCTCAATATAAAAGTAACCTACCACGATCCCTGTAATGTGGCAAGAGGATTAGATATGGTAGATGAACCTAGATGGTTATTAAAAGAAATTGGTGCTGAACTCATTGAGATGCCTACCTATGGAAAAGAGGCTGAGTGTTGTGGTGGTGGGGGCGGAGTGTTAGTGACAAATAAAAAACTCTCTGAGCAATTAGCAATAAAACGAGTGAAACAAGCATTAGAGACGGAAGCTGATTATTTAGTCACCCTCTGCCCGACCTGTGAATTCAATCTCAAAAATGTGGCTGCAAAATTTGATAGTAATATTCAAGTGAAAAATGTTCTTGATCTTGTTGCAGAAGCATTAAATTAATTTATTTAATGAGGATTGATTATGAAATTCAATAATCTGAAGAAATGGCAGGACAAACTGCATGTATGTATTCGATGTGGATATTGCTTTGAGTACTGTCATATTTTTAAAGTTACTGGATGGGAGTCAGATACCCCCAGAGGGAAATTAATCATGCTTCATGGTTTGCTACACGAAGACATTAAACCAGACGAAGACCTAGCTGAAAAAATATTTGAATGTTATATGTGTAAACGTTGTGATGCTGCCTGTTCTGCTAAAGTTGAAGTAACTGATATCCTGACTGATGCAAAAGCTGATTTTCTTGATGCCGGGTATGAAGTTTTTGGAACTACTTCAGGCACGGATGATGATATATGCAGTCGTTGCAGAATTTGTATCTCAGTCTGTAAACATGAGGCGAGAACGTATGATGAGAAAAATGATAAAATTGTTGTTGATAGGGTAAAATGCCAAAGTTGTGGTTGCTGTGTTGCTGCCTGTCCATCTGGTGCTGCTTATAGCAGGGAAGGATTTGGTTTAAGTCAGAAAGAATTGTTTGAACAAGTTGAGAGCTATCTACAAGGAGTTGAAGAATGAATGCTAAAACTGTTATTTTTTTCTGTAATTGGTCCACTTATCCAGGTCTCCAATTCTCACAAAATGTTTTTAAAAAATATAATTCTGATAATAAAAAATTAGTGAGTATGTGTTCAGGACGAATTTCACCGGAATTAATACTACATTCCTTTAAAAAAGGTGCCTGGGGAGTATTAATTACAGCCTGTCCAGTTGATAAATGTGAACATGATGGAAATTATAAAACTGTTGGAAGAGTATCATTGTTAAAAATAATGCTTCAGCAATTGGGAGTAGAGTCTGAACGATTAAAATTAGAATGGATTGACAAAGGAGAAGAAGTAAAATTGGAAAAAGCAATTAGTATATTTATCAATGAAATGAATGAACTTGGACCTTTAAATTCTTTAAAGTATAATGAATAAATTTAATAAAATTTCTGAGGTTTTAAAAGCAATAGCCCATCCAGCTCGGATTGAGATTATTATTGGATTAAAGAAAAATGAATGTAATGTCTCTG
>CAYUAG010000057.1:17034-24764 GCA_964442615.1 uncultured bacterium | reverse complement strand
CGTTTTTGTCTCGGACCGGCCGGGAGGACATGAGGTTATGGGATATATCCGTGATCTGTATGTTTCCTTTAGGAAAAAGGATGGTTCCTGGACCGAACCGAAAAATTTGGGCGAAGAAATAAATACGATTGGCGGAGTAGCTCTCACCCTGACCTCGGATGCCAAATATCTCTTATTTACTGGTCAAGGAATGGAACCGAACAGTGATATCTACTGGGTGAGTACAAAAATCATTGAAAATTTGAAACCGAAGGAAATCAAATAAAAAAGAGGAGACCGTGAAATTAAAAGCAGTTTCTTTAGGAATTGGATTATTTATTATTTTTATGATGAATGGTTGTATTCATCAGAATGATTTTCTGGTGATCAAAGGTCCCTATCTCGGCCAGAAACCACCAGGAATGACACCGGAGATTTTTGCACCGGGAATTGTATCGACAGGATTTCTAGAACAATTTGCATATTTCTCTTCAGATGGAAAAGAGTTGTATTGGTTGTTGCGAGGAGCTCCTCATACGGTTGTTTGTTGTATGAAAGAGGTGAAAGGCAGATGGTTAAAACCGAACGTTGCTCTTTTTTCAGGTAGATACTTTGCCAAGTTTTGTTTGTCACCGGACGGCAATCGTGTTGTGCTTACATCAAACCAGCCTCGAAGCGGTCATGGGAAACCGACAAATGTCCTGACAACGTGGATCGCAGAAAGGACTGATACAGGCTGGAGCGATCTTAAACTCATTGATGTCTTGGAAGAGGCTGCGGCACCCACCATGGCTTCGAACGGTAACCTGTATTTTTACTTAGACATTGAAGATGAAAGAGATATCTATATGTCATCATTCTCAAATGGTGAGTATACGGAACCGATGAAACTGGGCAATGCCATCAATACCGAGTTTGATGAGGTGGATCCTTTTATCGCCCCGGACGAGAGTTATATCCTATATGGCGCCAGTGGACCTGAAGGAGACGGATTGTACATCAGTTTTCGGAGTCAGAAAGGTCTCTGGATGAAAGCGATAAATATGTCTGAGAATACGGACATTCCATCAGATGCGAACTGTCCGAGTGTTACGCCTGATGGCAAGTACTTGTTTTTTACGAGTTTTCAAAGAAACTTCAAGAATTATTCTATTCGTCCTATTACCTATGAGGAAAAAGTCAGGATACTCAACAGTCCTGGAAATGGAAATGCGGATATATATTGGATGGATGCTAAAATCATCGAAGATCTTAAACCGAAAGAATTGAAGTAAATAATAGGAGGATGACTATGAAATTAAAAGTGACTATGGGAGGAATTGGATTATTTTTAATTTTTATAATAAATGGTTGTACTCATCAGAATGATTTTACGATGATTAAAGGTCCTTATTTAGGTCAGACACCCCCTGGTGATACACCGGAGATATTTGCTCCCGGAATTATTTCGCGAGGCTATTCTGAATGTGAAATAGCCTTTTCTCCGGACGGAAAGGAGCTTTTTCTGCAGTTGGGCGAGGTCAGGCCGTTTTGTACTATTCTTTGGATGGAGAAGACAAACAGTGGATGGAATCCCCTTAAGGTTGCATCTTTCTCCAGGAAATTTGCGGACATGAAATTCTCCTTTTCACCGGATGGCCGGCGTTTCCTCTTTTCCTCCAACAGATCCCCAGAGATGAATCCCCAACCACAAGATAATTTAAATATCTGGTATACTGTGAGGAATCAGAAGGGATGGGGAAAACCCCGGCTATTCGAAAGACATATCAATACCTGCAGTCATGATTACTATCCGTCTATGGCAGATAACGGAAATTTGTATTTTATGTCTGATCGGGAGGGAGGCTTGGGAGAGGATGACATTTATTATGCTTGTTTCCAAGCAGACAAACTGATCGAAGTAAGAAATATTGGGCCGCCTATCAACACCACTCTGAATGAAGGAGATCCTTTTATTGCACCGGATGAGAGCTATATTCTTTTCTGCAGCCGTGACAGACAAGACGGTTTTGGTAATAATGATCTTTTTGAAAGTTACCGGAAAAAAGACAGTTCCTGGACAACACCTGAAAATTTGGGAGAAAAAATCAATACAGCTGCAGAGGAGGTGTGTCCCATAGTTTCTCCTGATGGAAAGCACCTCTTTTTTTCCAGTAATAGAAGACTTAATGATGAATATCCAGCCAATCCTTTTAAGCTGGATCAGATAGAGAAGGAACTCGCCAATCCTGGTAACGGTTCCCATGACATTTACTGGATAGATGCGGTTGTTATACATGATTTGAAACCTGAGGAGTTAAAATAATATGAGAATAAAAAAGGATTATCGAATTTTGTTTTCTTTTATGTTTTTCTTTGTGATTTTTATTTCATGTACTCAAAAACAGGTTGAGTTTTCAGATTTAAAAGGTGCTTATTTTGGTCAAAAACCACCGGGAGATAATCCGGAGTTGTTCCTGCCCGGATTGATTACAACCCTGGATGTAGAATACTGTATCTCCTTTTTGGATCAGGGCCGAGTCTGTGTTTTTGGCCGGGATGATATCGAGGTGAATTATACCTACATCAAAGACGGCCGGTGGACAAAACCTCAAAACATGGAACTGGATCCCCAGTTATGGGAGTGGAAACACAATGCGGGTCCGGGCGACAGGACCTTGTATTTCATGTCCAGGCGTCTGACCAGTAGCAAGGATGAAAAGGAAGAGGTCAACATATATAAAATTGAATGGTCGGACTCCGGCTGGACGGAACAGGAGATGCTGCCCTATCCTCCCAATTCGAAGGCCTATCATGAGGTCTATCCGTCTGTTACCACCAACGGCACCGTCTATTTTCATGGAGGTGATTTCCGAAACGCTCCGAACATTCATCAAGACATTTATCGGAGCAGATGTGTGAACGGTATCTTTGAGGAGCAGGAACGTCTTCAGGAGCCCATCAGTACGGAATATGGTGAATACGATGCTTTCGTAGCGCCAGACGAATCCTATCTGATATTCGGCTCCGATCGTCCGGGAGGATTCGGTCGGTACGACTCCTACATATGTTTTCATAAAAAGGATGAATCCTGGACTCATCCAGTGAATCTGGGAATCCCTTTGAATTCCATTAGCTGGGAAAACCGGGTTATGGTTACTCATGATGGGAAATTTATGTTCTTTGTGAGCGGCCGCAGACATAAATACCTTAATGATGAATTGGAGAAGGGAAAAAGGACCAGTGTTACAGGATTTTACTGGGTGAATACTTCCTTTATTTCAGAGCTGAAAGAGAAGATGCTCCACAGTGGGTGTGCGGCTGATACTGTATGGCTTGAATACACTGAACATGGAATTAAAGCAGCCTGTAAAAAATTTGTATATTTAAAAGAAAATAAGGATAATTATCATTTTCTGCCGTATGAATTCCTTGGGTTGTGTAGTCAAATGATTGAGTCTGGTAACATCGATGATGCTGATTTGTTATATTTTGCCCTGCTGAATTCAATAGAAGAACAATATCGGATCAAACGGGGTTATGGGATGATCTGCACCCTGCAGGGATTGACTGATAAAGGCTTATATCTATTAAAAGATGCCATGTCCGATTATCCGGTTGAATTCATGGTAATAGTATTCAGACTGGGATTGAATCTATTGCGTAAATCCAGGACTGAGGAGGCCCTGAAAGTAATGCAATTCAATGTAAGTGAACATCCGTATCATCATATTTCACATTTTGGTCTGGCCAGGGTATATGAGACTATTGGACACAGGGAACAGGCGATAAAGTACTGTAAGAAAGCTTTGGAATTTTGTCCGGATTATGAAACTGCTGCAGTTTTACTGAAACAGCTTAAGGAACAATCGGATTCCAAATAATTTGATATAAAGAATTGATCATAGTAATTAAATGGTATAAACATTTTTATGAATTTGAGATAATTGCAAGAGTTACTCTCTAGGTAGTGTTATAGTATGGAGGGATTAAATTTAATCAGGGGAGGCCAATGATGAAAAGCAAATCCAATTTTATTATTTTCATAAGCGTTGTTTTAATATTTGAAATTTTATATGCACAGGAAAAAGTCACTGACTTCCCAGTGCTCAAAGGTCCATACCTTGGCCAGAAACCACCGGGGATGACGCCGGAAATATTTGCTCCGAGGATTGTCTCTGTTGACAAGTACAGTGAATTTGTCTGCATGTTTTCTCCGGAGGGCAACGAATGTATATTTGACCGGCATGGAGATGATGAATACGCGAGCGGGGCGGTTTTTATCACTCGCATTGAAAACGGAAAATGGATTGAACCGGAAATTCATCCTTTGTTTGCCGGATTTGACCATGTTTTCCTTCCCACTTTATCGCCAGATGGAAAATACTGGTTTTTTACCTCAAACACCCTGTCTGTTCCTGAAGAGACGAAAAAAATAATCCCGATGTATTTCATGAAAAAAACCGAGTCTGGCTGGTCTGAACCGGTATACCTAACACAGTCCATACACGCATCAATGACCCTGGATGGGACCTTGTACGTTAATTCAGGCCGGGAAATCAGACCTCATCCGGAGTTACCATCTATCTTCGATTTGTATGGATCACTTCCTTTCCAGGTCGGGCACTCTGTGATATCACCTGACGGCAGCTACCTCATCTTTGATAATCGGGAACTGGCCGGTCAGCGTGCATGCAAGCTGTTTGTCAGCTATAAAAAAGGCGAATCCTGGTCGGATCCGGTATCCCTGGACACATATATTAAACAACATGCTTTTTGCTCCTGGATCTCTTATGACGGGAAATACATTTTTTTTCACTCTCTGGACAGTGTCAAAGGTAACATTTATTGGGTATCAGCAGGGATAATTGAAGAATTGAAACCTGCGGAATTGAAGCAAAAAGAGATTCCTTTCCGTGCGGAAAGGCTAAGTGAACGTGCCCTTTTTATCAAGAGCGGCAACTCGGCGATCATGTCCAACTCGACAGCTATCGCCACATCTCAGGGCCTGGTTGTGATTGATGCCCACTATAAACCTGAGTGTGGTCAGAGAATACGCCAAATGGTTGAGAAGGCCTTTGAACGAGACGATTTTATTTACCTGATCTACACCCATGCTGGTGTGGACCATATGGGCGGAGCCTCGGCTTTTCTCCGAAACTCATATTATTGGACATCATAACTGTGTCACGCGTATACACAGGTTAAGAGACAGATTGCAGTCAGTCGACATCCAGGAGATACTGAATCCCCGACTTGAGCTGCTAAGAGCTAAAATAAGCTCCGAACCGGTTGATGAAACAAAACTGTTGAAGCTGGATGAAGCTCTGCTTTACTGGAGCGAGTTGTGCGAGATTCTGGCTGCGGATTTTAAGTATCTACAGCCGACCATCACCTTCAATGAAGATCTGACACTTCATCTTGGAGATGTAACCATGAATCTCCATTACTGCACGCCAGGCTATTCTAAGAGTGATATTCTTATCCATATTCCTGAAGAAAAACTCCTAGTCGTGGGCGATATATTCAACAGAGATAGAATACCACTACTCAACGAAAAGTCTGATGTAAAAAGATGGCTCGATCTTTTCGATCCCTTTGTCAAAGGTAAAGAGGAAGTTCGGCACATCATCGGGGGTCATGATGAGATGATCAGCCTTGACGAGTTGAAGGCCCAATACGAATACTTGGAAGACCTGTGGGAAGGTGTTCTTGTAGCCAAGAAGGAAGGCCTGATGCTGGATAAGATGAAAGAAGATTATGCTTTTAACAAACGCTACTCTCACCTCTCCCACCTCGAAATCCGTTGGATAAGCACCCCTGATAATCTGCATGAGCGTAATATCGACTACATTTGGAGAATTGCAGAACAGCAAAAGAAGGAAAGCATATGAAAAAATATTTGGATATAGTTATTGGCTGTATTGTTTATTTGTCTTGGTATGATCACTGATGCAGGGATTGATTATTTTCCTGTTCTCAAAGGCATATATCTCTGTTAAAACCATCGGTAAAATACCCAGTATTATGTACAAGAGATTAGTTTATTATCATTTGAGGTAAAGATTTTAGGTATGTAAAATCAAAAGGAGGAAAAATAGCATGAAAAAAAAATTAGGTTTCACCTTTTTTATCCTGCTGTTAATCTTATCAAAGGTCTCAGCAGAAGAGATTGTAGATGCTGCTAAAAAGGGAAATATGAAGACTGTCAAATCGATTCTGAAAAAAGATCCATCCAGACTGAATGCCTTAAACGAGGAAGGGTATACTGCTCTTCATTGGGCTTGCATGCGAGCCCAATGGGATGTGGTAAAATATTTGATTGATCAGGGTGCTGATCTGAATGTGGTCGGGGGTGACGGTGGAACCCAGATTAACTGGGCAGTCCATCACGATAATGTGAATATCATTAAACTTCTGGTTGAAAATGGAGCAAGGCTCAACATCAGAAATCAATGGGGTATGACCGAACTGCACACAGCCATTTGGCGCGGTAATATCCATGTGGTTGAATTTCTCCTCGATCAAGGTTCGGATCCCAATATCAAAACCAATGAAGGGTGGACAGCCATGCATTACGCCTATCGCAGCGGGCATGATAATGTCATAAAGCTGCTTAAAGAAAGAGAAATTTCCCTAAATGTTCAAGACAACCAGGATCGGTTTCCCAGACATCTCTATTTTAAAAAACCGAAACCAATTACGCTGTCCAGTCAAGAACTGGATGATTATGTAGGCAAATATTATGTGGAAGATTATCTGCTGCTTGATATCTGGCGGGAAGGTGGCCGGCTTAAGATCATGGAATTCGGACCAGATGAGATCTATCCTGTGGCTAAAGATTTTTTCTATTTCAAACAGGCGCCCTGGACTTTGATATTCAGTCGTGATAAGGAAGGAAAGATCCACCACGCTCAACTCTCATTCATCAGACGGTCCTATACAATCGTGAAAAAATAGATATAAAAAATGCTAATCCAAGATGATCTATGAGACATATCGAGACGTCAATCTTTATGACATGTGCTCTTTTGATATTATTTTGCAGTATCAACCAAGGTTGAATTTACCAAACTTAAAGGCTTCTGCTTCGGTTAGAAGCCATTAGTATAGCACCGAAGATTTTTGTTCCTCAGATTATATCAAGAGGAATATATGAATATGGTAATGTTTTGTCCTATAATGGATGAAAATTATAGTATGTCATCAATATTTATTTTTATCTTTTATCCTTTTTCCTTAATCTTTGGTTTTCCTTTTCTTTGGTTTATGTAATTTTCAGACCAGGTTATCTATCTTCCAGCGGCAGAAACATGGGATCCCAGGGTTCAAGCAAAATAGGTCTGGTGTCTAAAATCTTAAGTACCTCAGGAGATATATATTTTTTATGAAGGACAAGTCTGAAGGTATATTCATCAAACCATTCATCCGTCATAGTAAGGTATCCATCATGGCCTGCACTTTTTCCCCAGCTGTTTTCCAGAAGCCATTTTGTAGCATTTCCTGCATCGTTCATTTCTACTCCCACCAGAGCCATACCATGAGTGGAACCGCTTGCGCAAGCTAAAATACGCTCTTTTTTATTCATATCGAATTTTATTCCATAGAGGGCTTCATAATCATAATTATCAAGGCTCAAAAAGCCGTCCTCACGGTTCAGTTGTTTACCAACATCACAGGCATAGTACATAGCTTTTCCATCTAAAAGAGATTTTTGGGCAAAATTTTTGAGTTCATTATTGGGGAGATTTATATATTTCCAATTAACTCCT
>CAYUAG010000057.1:0-16934 GCA_964442615.1 uncultured bacterium | reverse complement strand
GGCAAAATTTTTGAGTTCATTATTGGGGAGATTTATATATTTCCAATTAACTCCTTCCACCAGGTCACGGTAGTATTCAATTTCATAGAGTTTATGGAAGTCACGGGTAGGATCATTCATAAGCATAACATAGTTATTTAAATCCACCTCAACTGTTTTCTGGAAAAATTCCAGAGGAGTGTAGGTTTCTGGATCACTGATATTTCCGTCTTTATCCTGGTAACGCCAGGTAAACTTGGTTGGAGGTTCACCCAGATGATAGACCAGTATTTTATAAATATCAATCATCATTTCTTCTTTTGCTTTTCTTAAGGCTTCCATAGATTTTCCTTGTTCATGCATCTGACGGAGACGAATACCATCTTCACGCAGCTTTCTGCTAAGAATGTTTCTCATGTCTCTGGTATGAGAACTGTGAAAGGTCTCAGGCATAATGCTTTTTGGAACTAAACCATACTTTTCTATTACCCCAACCGCCATATTCCAGACTCCACCGTCACTGACCGGATGTCCAAACAGCCACCTGACTTTTTGGTCCAGATCGTCTTTATCTCTGGTTTTAATGATATTCTCTAAAAACAGATTTGATTTTTCCAACTGATCCCAGAAAAAAGAGTAATTCTCAGAAAATTCAAAAGTTTCCAGATTAAATTTTTCTCTTACCTTCTGCCGGATAACATTCAAACTGGTGAATAACCAACAGCGTCCGGTTGACTGCTGATCAGTGATACCCTTAATATCAAGTTTCACTCCAAAAAAATGATCAATTTTACCAACACTTGAGCGGTTAAGAATAAGGTTATCAATACTATTGTTGCTGATGACATTAATTCTACCTTTATCAGGGTTTGAATTGCGCATCTTTTCCAGCAAAGATGATGAGATTATTCCATTTTGCTGTGCTGAAACCTGCATAACGGAAAATGTAAAGATTAAAACTGTAAGTAAGAATAGTGAAAATAAATTTTTTTTTCTCATAATTTTCCCTCTCCTTAATTTATATTTAATAAATTTTTTAAATTAATAGGTAATAGTAGTCAATTATTGTGAAAATTGCAACCAGTTTACACTTAACAAATATCAATATACCTTTCTGTTTTCTTTTTTTTAAAGGATTTTGTAATAAGATTGTATAGAGCAAAGATTTCAAATGAGAAAGGAATATATCCAAGATAACCCAGCATAGGCATTTCAAAAAAATAACAAAATTCAACAAAAGAGGTGTTATAAATCCATTTAGGATAGGATAAATAGTTCCACATTTCCCAGAAAAAGCCGCAGGTTAAAGCACCGCAGGCTAATGCTATCACCTTTTTCCAGTCACCTTTATGGAGTTCTTTCAAAAGAGTTGGATTGCCCAGCCAATAATTTATGGGATCTATTATCAGATAAATAGATAACCAGACAAAGGGATAGAAAAATTTTGGGAACAGCAGGATAAGCAGAAAGAGAAAAATTCCGATTAATAAAAAAAAGGTAATGGATTTGTTGTTAATTGAAATCGTAATCCATTTTTTCATTTTTTTTATGGGACTAAAGGTGCTGATCAGTTCAGCAGAACTAAATACAGCAGGTATAACAGTAGAAAAGTTCAGAGAAGAAAAGAGATAAAATTGTAAGAGAGTAAACTGTTCTTTACCAAGATAAACCCAGTTTTGAGTCCTGAGGTTTATCAATTCAAAAAGCCACCAGCAGGGAATTGAAAAGATAAAGAGGAGAATAAACTTGATCTTATTTCTGGAGAATAGAGAGTTTCCCTTTCGCATCCATACAATGCCATCTATAGTAAGAGCATATCCCATCCATAAAGGGAAAAAAAGAAAATGTGAACGGAGTCCGGAAAGAGACCAGTTTAGGATCCATACTATAGTTACCAGGCTTATTCCTATTCCAAAATGTACCGGGATTTTTGGGGTAAGGTGATGAAGAGGTTTGATATTTTTATTCATGGTTTTAGTTATATCTGAGGTGTTCATTTTATTACAGTATTCAATATGCAAAATTATGAGGATTAATTCAATAAAACGGTAAAAATTAAGCTGGAATTTAATTTGTAAATATGCTTAAAAATTTTTATTTTAATTCTTACTACAAAAAAATATCGCCTTAATAAAAAAATTGAAGGAGATACCATGAGGAAAAATTTTTTATGTATTTTTTTGATTTTTATTTTCTGCCTTGTTAACCTTTTTGCTGCTGAGCAAGCAACCTTTATCCGTTACCCCAGTTTAAATCCCCAGGGTACAAAGATAGCTTTCTGCTATCAGGGTGATATCTGGACCTCAGACATCAACGGATCAGCTCCAGAACGAATAACAATTCATAAGGCTTATGAAACCATTCCCAGGTGGAGTCCGAATGGAGATTATATTGCTTTTTCCAGTAACAGATATGGGAATAATGATGTTTATATTATTCCAAGCAAAGGAGGAGTACCTATAAGACTTACCTACCACTCTTCCCAAGACCAGGTAAGCAACTGGAGCAGAGATTCCGGAATTCTCTTTTCAACCTCCCGTACCTTCAGACAGATTGAGTGGGATTCTGAGATACATGCAGTTAAAGCTGAGGGAGGAACTCCAGAAAGGATTCTGTCTGCATTGGGAAGCCAGGCAGTTGTTTCTCCTGATAATCGATATATTGCCTTTGCCAGAGGGAGCTGTCGTATTACCAGAGAACAGTATACAGGTCCAGCTAATAAAGACATCTGGATTTATGATCGTAAAAATGAGGAATACAAATGTATCTCACCATTTAAGGCGCAGGACATCAATCCCTGCTGGGCTGATTCTCAAACTCTTTATTTTTTAAGTAGTAATACCGGCCGTTATAACCTTTATCGAGTAAAGATCAATGAAAGTTCAAATGAACCTGAACAGATAACCAATTTTACTGATGACGGTATACGCTCTTTTGATGTTAACAAAAATAATAATATCATTGTTCTGGAAAGGAACACTTCTATCTATACCATGGATACTAATGGTAATAATATCAAGAAAGTTCTTTTTTCAGTTGGAACAGACTATAGATTTGATCCTATTGAACACAAGGATTATTCAAATGAGGTTACTTCTTATGCTGTTTCCCCAAATGGAAAGTACAGTGCTTTGGTTATTAGAGGAGAAATATTTATTACTGAAAATCACAAAGAGAAAAAAAAGACAGTTAATATTAGTAACTTTCCTTGGAGGGATATAAATCCTGTGTGGACAAGTGATACTACCCTTATGTATCTGTCTGACAGAGAGGGACAGTACGATCTCTATTATGTTAAATCTGCTGATTCCAAGCAGACAGACCTTCTTAAGAGTTTAAAAAAAGAAACTATTAGATTAACCAAAACAGATATTGATGAATCTTTTCTTACTATTTCTCCGGACCGGAAAAAGGTATGCTTTTTACGTGGAAGGGGTACGTTAATAGTAGCAGATATATCAGATAAACCTGGTTTAGTTAATGAGAGAATTCTCTTGGAGGGCTGGGCTTCTCCAGAGGGTATTGTCTGGAGTCCGGACAGTAAATGGTTAGCATACTCTCTGGAAGGGCTTAACTTTAACAGTGAAATATATATTCATCCTGCAGATAACAGTATAGAACCGGTAAATGTAAGTATGCATCCCCGTTCAGACAGTAATCCAGTCTGGAGTCCTGAGGGCAGCAAGCTTGGTTTTACTTCTGTGAGGAATAATTTGGACAGAGATGTCTGGTTTGCTTGGCTTAAAAAAAGTGATTGGGAGAAAACAGAACAAGACCGGCTTGAAGAAGAGGATGAGTCTGAAAATGAAAAGAAGGAAAAAACAGATAAAGAGGATAAAAAGGTAGAACCTATTACCATTGATCTTAAAGATATTCATGAACGTTTGATTCAAGTTACCTCTTTTCCTGGTGATGAGTCGAATATTCAGATATCCAAAGACGGAAATAAGTTTTATTTTACAGCTCCGAATCCAACTGGTAAAGGGTGGGATCTATTCACAATCAAATGGGATGGCAAGGAAATTAAACAGATCACTCAGGGAGGGCAAAATCCGGTTCAGGTACGATTTGGGAGTAAAGCTGCCTACCTTTATTATTTAAGTAAAGGGAAATTAAATCGGCAAAAAGCTGATAATAATGAAGAGGAATCTATTGCATTTTCTGCGTACATGACTATAGACCATAAAGCTGAGAGGGAACAAATATTTGAAGAAGCCTGGCGTACACTTAAATATGGTTTTTATGATCCTGATTTTCACGGCAGGGATTGGAATAAACTAAAAGATAAATATAAAAATTGGGCTCTACATGCATCCACTGATCATGACTTTAGAGATATTTTTAATATTATGTTAGGGCAAGTCAATGCCAGCCATATGGGACTCTATGGTAAGGACAGAGCAGATACTCAGGAAGAGAAAACAGGTCTCCTCGGAATAGAAATAAAACCAGAAAAAAATGGAGTACGAATCCTAAGAGTTATTCCTGATTCTCCTGCTGACAAAACCTTTAGTAAACTCTACAAAGGAGACTGTATCACAGCTGTTAATGGAAGACCAATAACAGAAGAGATAAATTTTTATTCCTTGTTAACCAATACTGTTGATAAAAAAATTCTTCTTTCGGTTCAAGACCAAAAGGGAAATCAAAGAGAGGTTGAAATACGACCAATAGAAAATTTGCGAAGTGAACTTTACAATGAATGGATTGATACTAAACGTTCATACACTGAGAAATTATCCCAGGGAAAAATTGGCTATCTGCATATTCAGGGAATGAATATGCAGAGTTTTGAGAGATTTGAAAGGGAGTTTACTGCTGCTGGTTCTGGGAAAGATGCTATTGTCATAGATGTCCGCTACAATGGAGGAGGCTGGACCACCGATTATCTGATGGCGGTTCTCAATGTTAAGCAACATGCATACACAATTCCCAGGGGAGCTGCTAAAAACCTCGATAAGGAGCATAAGAAATTTATCAACAACTATCCTTATGCAAGAAGGCTTCCATTTTATCCCTGGATGAAACCATCTATTGCTATCTGTAATGAGTCCAGCTATTCTAATGCCGAGATTTTTTCTCATGCCTATAAAACCTTAGGTATCGGTAAATTAGTGGGAAAACCAACCTTTGGGGCGGTTATTTCTACCGGAGGAAAAGGTTTACTTGATAAGTCCTTTGTACGGTTACCTTTTAGAGCCTGGTATGTAAAAGCAACCATGAAAAATATGGAGCATGGCCCTGCTGTTCCTGATATAATAGTTGAAAATGATCCGGGATGTAAAGCAGACAATAGAGATCCTCAGCTTAAAACTGCTGTTGAACATTTACTGAAAATATTAAAAAATGATAATTAACAATACTGTTTTTCTCACTAAAAAATTTTGATTAATGTATTAGAATTTCATATTTTTATATTTTGGGAGTATAAAAGATATAATCAGATTTTTATTTTTTATTTAATGATAATTAGTGGGGAGTAAAATCAACATGGAAAGAAAAAATACTATTGCTCAATGGGCTTTTGATACCCGACCAATTTTGGGACGTTTTCATTTATGGCTGGAAGATGTAGAGGTGAAGGGGCAAACCAATAATAAAAATAAAAATATAAACCAAAGTATATCCTTTGTTGATGATAGGATAGAAAGACTTTTTACTATGACAGCAGCAGTAACAGCTTTGGGAACCAGATTATACGGGAGATATGGTGAAGGAAAAGGAGTAGAAAAAAAGGAGTTAAATCAAGTAAAAAAGGATGCTGACGCCATCTCTGCTTATGCCATGAGTGAGAGTTTATGGTATCTTTCCCGTTCTATTCCGGAGAATCATGCTATTATGGTTTGTTTGGGTGAGGGATTAATGCCTAAAGCTGGAGAAACTCCGGAAATGGGATCTAATCCTATGCTGGGATTCGGAAGAATTTATGCAAGACCGCAGGTAGCTAAATATCTGGAAGTGTGTGTGCAGAAGTTAATAAATGATAAAAATTATAGGTGGGAGGATTTTCGTCGTGAGATAAGTATAGGGGGAATAACCATTTGGGGAGCTGCAATTGATACTCTTGAGAACACTTCCCGTTTTGCAAAAGGCAGTCCGACTGGTCCCATTACGGTTCTTCATTTATTTGACCAACCTCTTACCATAACTAAACCCTATGAGGGTTATATGGGTAATTTGGTGCTTCCCAAAGAGATTGTTGAGAATGCTGCAGAAAAATCATTGCTGATTGATTTTTTTACTCCACGTGAAAAAGTAGTAGAAGCAATCAAGTTAACCTATCCAGATATAAAAAATGAAAATATACATGTATGGACCTTAAGAGGAAAAAGCAGAGAAACACGTCTTAGTAAATTATGGAAAGAATGGGAAGGCTTAGGTGTTCATTTGGTTGAAGATGGATGGAAATTACCGACAGACTATACAGCTTTCACTGAATCTGGTACCTATGCACCATCATTTTTTGTAGGAAGCTGGAAAGATACTCAAGAAGAAAAATATCTCTTTCTTGTTGATGGTTATGCAGCTTCTGCAGAAGCTATTCAAGCCTCCAGTCTGAGTCCGATACTTGATTTAGATGTATCTCTGGCGATATTTTCCTCAAAATTCAAATTCAGTTATAATAAGGAAGCTCAAACCATGCATCTTGATCCTGATGCTTCAGATTTTTCTGAAAGATTATCTTTAATTGCCGGGGACAAGTTAGATGAAAAACTTATTCAAAAGTATAAAGAAAGTATAGAAATTGCGCGAGATGCGGGGATTCCATTAAATGAGAGAACTGTTACTATTGATGATTTTCTCCCGGAAAAAAAATGGGAAGTTATGGCTATTTCAGGATATATGCTGCCAGATCCCTATACAGGAATACCTGGTATTAAGAAAATTTCTAAGGATACATATCAGGTTACAGTCCGTTTATCTACTCAGCATGGGGATAAAGGGATTACTTTTAGGTTGAGGTTATTAAAATCGTTTGAAGAGAGTCGGTTAATATTCAATCCTTTATTAAATCGTTTTATGCATGGGGAAGATTATAAAAACCGTGCAGTTAAGATATCCGATTCAGGCAGAATTCGAAATGACCTACAGACTCTCTGTTCTGAAGCACTTGAGCATTTTGGTTTTAAGGGAATAAAAATTTATTTTAGTAAAATATCACCAGATGTTATTTCACCTGAAAATCAAAAAAAACTACAAGAGATTCTCTTCTGGTATAAAAAGAATCATCCTATTTGGTTTAATTGGCTTGAGTTTGGAGATTAAATTTTTTTAAGGAGAGTATAATGGAAATTGTGGGAATGATATTTTTTTGGATTATTCTTATTGCAGGAGTTATGGTCATACCATTCGGGATTGCTGGTACTTTTGTAATTGTAGCTGATGCATTGATTTATGGTCTTATTACTGGATTTGAGAAAATAACCCTTCCTTTTGTGGGCTTACTTTTGGGGATAGCTGTTGCTGTGGAGATAATTGAAGCAGTTTTCGGGGCTGTTTTAGCTAAAAAGTATGGTGGTACTAAGTGGGCTATGGCAGGAGCAGTTATTGGTGGTTTTATTGGGGCTGTTCTTGGTACTCCTGTTACTCCCATAATTGGTACATTTTTAGGAGCTTTTGTGGGTGCCTTTGTGGGTGCTTTTTTACTCCATGGATTAAGCACTGCTGACTGGAATGAAGCTTTGAATGTTGGATTGGGTGCTTTCTTTGGTGCTGTTAGTGGAAAATTTACAAAAATAATTGTTGCTATTATTATGGTGGTAATGATTGGTTTTCGTATCTTTTGAAAGGACTACGTATAATTGTTTTATGTTTTCCAAAGAAAAAAAGAAAAAAATAGTAAGTAATTCAGTTATCAGTTTCAGAGTGATGTCCTCTCTAATATCATCCTCTACCCTCTATCTTCCAACTTCTAGCTTCTATTTACTTATTTCTATCTTCCAACTTTTAATAATACTGATACTTCCTTCTCTACCAGCTTTATCCCAGTCCCTTCTTGAAAAACATCCATTTGTTATTGCCCGAGTGAAATACAGAGGAGGCGGGGACTGGTATAACGATCCATCAGCAATTCCGAATTTGTGTCAGTTTTTGAAAAAGGAAACAGGTATTACTCTATCTGAAGAGGAAGCAAAAATATCACTTTCGGATAAAACCCTTTTTTCCTATCCTTTCCTTTTTTTAACCGGTCATGGCAGATTAGCATTCACAGATAATGAAGTTAAGTGTTTACGTTTATATCTTTTAAAAGGCGGATTTTTATATGCGGATGATGATTACGGCATGGATGAATATTTCAGAGAAACAATGAAACGTGTATTCCCCAATAGAAAATTGGTAGAGCTTCCATTTTCTCATGCGATTTATCATGTACATTTTGATTTTGATCATGGTCTTCCCAAGATTCATGAACATAATAAAAAGCCTCCCCAGGGCTTTGGGATATTTGATGATAACCAAAGACTTATGGTATTTTATACCTATGAAACAAACATCTCAGACGGTTGGGCTTCACCCCAGGTACATAATGATCCGGCTTTAAAAAGAGAACAGGCACTTAGGATGGGAGTAAACATAGTATTGTGGGCATTTCTTAATTGAGGTAATTTTGCAAACAGCAAAAATTAAAAATACAATAGAATTTAAGCTCAATAATCTGCGTACTAAGTCTAAACTCTATATCCTCTTTTCCGGCATTTTGAACCTGGTTTTTTACTTTTGTACTTTTGTTTTTTTCTGTACAGTTATTGAATTACTGTTTCATTTTTATTCTTGGATAAGAATTATTATTATGATATTGTTTATAGGGGCAGGATTTTATTTTATTGTCTTTATTGTAATTATTCCCTTATATTCCTTACTTTTCAGAAAGAATGTTCCTGATAATAATACTCTTGCCTTAAAGGTTGGTAATTTTTTTCCTGATATTGGAGATAGACTTGCAAATAGTTTACAGGTTTTCAGCAGTTCAGAAAAAAATAGGTATGGTACTTCGGAAGAGTTGGCACAATATGCACTTGTTTCTGCTGTCAATCAGAGTGAAAAATATGATTTCAGAGAATCTGTGTCAAAGAAAATTTTTATAAAACCTCTAAGATATGCTTTAATTTCAATAGTGATAACATCTTTCTTTTTTTTACTATTCTACACAGAATTAAGTGGAAGCTTTAATAGATTGGTTCATCCTTTTAGTCATTACTCATCTTCTCCCAGTTTCAGTTTGGCCCTTTTTCCTGGAAATGCCACCATTGTTCAGGGTGAAGATGTTGAAATTTCTTTGAAGATTGATGGTATTTTACCTGAAACAGTTTTTCTTTATTATCGGTTTGAAGATATTAATTCTGTCTTTAATAAAGAGGAACTTACTCCTCCTTTTATAAAAAGATTTAATTCAGTAAGAAAGAGTTTTGAATATTTTGCCAAAGCTGATAAGATGGAGACCAGTCATTTTAATGTTAATGTTGTTATCAGACCTCTTATTAAAAAATTACAGTTAAAACTGATTCCTCCAGCCTATTCTAAACTTCCAGCAGAAATTCCTAAGAGTAACAGGGGTGATATTGAGTGTTTAAAAGGTACCCAGGCCGAGTTGTCAATTGAAGGAAATAAACCATTATCTGAAGTGAAAATAGATTTTAAAAATAGAAAAGATATACAGTTAAAAGTAAACTCAAACAAAGGACATGGACAATTTTTTATTTGGCAGCCTGACAGCTATTTTGTCTCTTTAAAAGATTCTCTTGGTCTGAATAATGATAATCCCATATCTTACTCTATTACTATTGAATCCGATTATCCTCCAGTGGTAAACATCCTTTCACCAGAGAAATCTATGGATCTTGATGAAGGAATGCTTATACCTCTGGTTATAGATGCTGGTGATGATTTTGGTATTTCTGATATCAGGATTGGATACAGTGTTTATCAGGGAAATGAACAAGATTCGACTCAATCCACTAATTCATTTATCCGTTTACCAGTCGACATAAATGAACCTCCTGAATTAAGAGTAGATTTTAATTGGATGGTTGATACACTAGATCTTTTCCCTGAAGATATTATTCACTATTTTGTCGAGGTTTTTGATAATGACCGTATCTCCGGACCTAAGAAAACCAAAACTTCTCTTTTTAGTGCCAGATTTCCCTCAATGGCAGAGATTTTTCGAGAAGTCTCAACCAAACAGGTACAACAACTAGAAACTTTGGAAGGAGTATATGAAAAAAGTGAAAGAGTAGAGAAAGAATTAGATGAAATCTCCAAGGAACTAAAAAGTGAGGGAGAGCTTGACTGGGAGGAGAAAAAAAATGTTGAGCAGATGTCAAAACAACAACAGGATTTTAAGCAAAAGATGAGGGATTTGAGCAGGGAAATGGAAGATATTATCAATCAATTGGAAAAGAACCAGATGATTAGTCCTGAGACTTTAGAGAAATATGAAGAGCTGCAGAGATTATATCAGGAGTTTGATTCTCCTGAACTCCAAAAAGTTTTACAAGAACTCAGTAAAGTTATGGAGGATATTGATCCTGAAAGATTGAGAAGAAGTATCAATAATTTTCAAATGGCTCAGAAAAATTTTCAAAGAGCAATAGAACGGACGATTTCTCTTTTAAAACAAATTAAGGTTGAACAGGAAAGTGAGGCCCTGGTGAAGCGGTTGCAGGAACTTACTGATCGTCAAAGGGAAATTAATAAACAGCTTTTTGATAAACAGAATAAAAATGTATCAGATCAGATCAGAAATGAGGAAATGATAAAGAGCGACACAAAACGAATCCGAGAGGATATGGATGAGCTGTATAATGATATGACCGAACTTTCCCATATGCCTCTTTCTCAGATGAAAGCAGTAATGGATTCAGTTGATAGGGAAAAGTTATCTGAAAAAATTGAGAAGATGATCAGTTTGATGAAATCTGGTAAGAATAGTCAAGCTGGAAAATCCGGGGAAAAGGTAAAAAAAGCAATGCAGTCAATTACCCAGATGATGCAGAATGTGAGTGAAACCTTAAAAAAAATGCAGAAAAACAGAGTTGCTAAATCATTACAAAGGTCTACTTATGATCTGCTTCAGATTTCTCAGGAGCAGGAGAGCTTAATCCAGACAAGGCAAAAAGGAAAAATAACTAAAAGTAAGGCTGCAGTACAACAGACAGGATTAATATCAGGTTTGGATCAGGTGGTGGATTCTCTTATGGCTCTTTCCAAGAAAACTTTATTTATTACTCCAGAGATAGGTAGAGCATTGGGAAAGGCAAAGTTTAATATGCAGGAAGCCTTACAAAACATGAGCACAAACCAAAAAGGTATAGTGTCAAATTATCAAGGTAAAGCAGTAGGTAGTTTGAATCAGGGGGTAATGGCTATAGAGGAAGTTTTGGAAAAGATTGAGGGAAGTGGGTCAGGTTTTGGAATGAATGAGTTTTTAATGCAAATGGAGCAAATGGCAGGAGAGCAGAGCAGATTAAACAAACAGACCATGGATATGCTGGATAGAGGAAAACTGTCATTGGCTCAACAGGCTGCCATGTCACGATTGGCTCAACAACAGCAGGCTATAAAAGAATCGGTACAAAAGTTTTTACAAGAGTTAGGCAGTGACGAGCAGTATGCTGGGAGGCTTGATAAAACCCTGGAAGAAATGCATAAGGTCATTAAGGATTTACAGGAAAAAAATATAAATCAGGAAACCATTGAACGTCAGCAGCACATTCTTTCCCGTATGCTAGATCTTCAGCATTCAGTGAGAAAAAGGGATTATAGCAATAAAAGATTATCAACTACCGGAAAAGAAATTATTCGCACCAGCCCGGAGGAATTGTATTTTGATAAAAGCAGTTTAGAAAAACAGATAAGACGTGATATACTCAGACTTTCAGAAGAAGGGTATACAAAGCAGTTTCAAAAACTTATTAGAGAGTATTATCACTTGTTGTTTCAGGAGAGAACTGTTATTCAAGAAAAGAATAATTAGCCTGAAAAATTCATAAACCACAGGGGTGGGAGATGAAGGAGGAAAAAGGATAAAAGACAAAAGATGAAGGAAAAAGGGTGTCGTCCTGAAATAGTTTGACAGTTTTATTTTGAGTATTTTTTTAGTCTAAACTTTCCGGTCTGTCATTCTAAGCGACCGGAGGGAGTGAAGAATCTCATGCCCGATAAGGTGGAGTAACTGTTTGAGTTTGGATAATTTAGAGATTAAAAATTAGAATAGAATAAAAAAAAGAAAAAGAGATACTGATTGAATATCCATAAATCTATGAATTTCATAAACTACAAATTTTAACAAAGGAGAAAAAATATGAAAGGAAAAATTTGGCTGATTGTTAGTTTGGTTTTGATTGTTTGTACTTTTGTATTTGCTGGAGAAGAGGATGAGAAGATTTCCTCGTCCACATTTTCCGGATTGAAATTTAGATGTATTGGACCAGCATATGCATCCGGACGTATTGCTGATTTTGCTGTAAATCCGGCCAATCCTAGTGAATACTATGTAGGTGTTGCTTCTGGTCATATTTGGAAAACAGTGAACCAGGGTATTACTTTTGAACCAGTTTTTGATAAGCATCATGTTTATGCAATTGGTTGTCTTGCTATGAATCCGGGAAATCATAATGTGGTCTGGGCCGGAACCGGGGAAAATAACAGTCAGAGAGCCCTGGGTTATGGGAATGGAGTCTATAAAACTGTTGATGCAGGAAAGAGTTGGATAAATATGGGTCTTAAATCTTCCAGGCAAATCGGCAAGATTCTCATTGATCCCCGGAATACAGATATTGTGTATGTAGCCTGTGAAGGATCAGTATGGGGACCTGGAGGAGAAAGAGGCCTTTATAAAACCACAGATGGAGGCAAAACCTGGAAAGCTGTCCTTACCATTAGTGAGGATACAGGTGTGTCGGATATGGTTATGGATCTCAGGGATCCTGATGTAATTTATGCTGCCTCCCATCAGAGACGCAGACATGTTTTTACTAAAATCGACGGTGGTCCAGAAACAGCAATTTATAAAACCACAGATGGAGGACAGACTTGGGACACCTTAAAAACCGGACTTCCCTCGGTTGATATGGGTGCCATAGGTCTGGCTATATCCCCGGTTAATCCTGATTATATTTATGCAATTATTGAGGCAGCAGATGAATCTGAAGGTTTTTATCGTTCTATTGACAGAGGAATGACCTGGAAAAAAATGAGCTCCTATGTTGCTGGCAGTCCTCAATATTATAATGAAATTTTCTGTGATCCTGGTGATGTTGATAAGATCTATTCCATGGATACCTATAGTAAAGTCACAGTAGACGGAGGTAAAACCTGGGAAGGGATTGGTCTCAAAGAGCGGCATGTTGATGATCATGCTTTGTGGATTAATCCACATGACACAAATCATCTTCTTATTGGTGGTGATGGTGGGATTTATGAATCCTATGACAGTGGTGAAAATTGGCGTCATATTCCCAATCTTCCTATAACGCAATTTTATCGGGTAGCAGTGGATAACAGCAAGCCCTTTTATTATGTTTACGGTGGCACCCAGGATAATAACAGCATGGGGGGGCCTTCCCGCACAATTTGCAGTAAAGGTATCCTGAACAGTGACTGGTTTATAACTAATGGTGGAGATGGGTTCTGGTCTGCCATTGATCCGGAGAATCCCAATATTGTATATGCTGAAGCTCAGTACGGATATATGGTTCGTTATGATAAACAAAGCGGTGAGTCAATCTCAATTAAACCACAACCTAGAAAGGATGAATACACCTACAGATGGAACTGGGATACACCTTTGTTTATCAGCCCCCATTCCCATACCCGAATATACTGCGCTGCCAATAAGGTTTTCCGAAGCGAAGACAGAGGAAATACTTGGAAGGTAATAAGTGAAGATCTTACTCGTCAGTTAGATAGAAATAAGTTAGAGGTTATGGGAAGAGTGTGGAGCTGTGATGCTGTGGCCAAGAATGAATCCACTTCATTGTTTGGAACTATTATCTCTATGGCTGAATCTGAAGTTCTGGAAGATCTGCTCTATGCAGGTACTGATGACGGTCTGATTCAGGTTACAGAAGATGGGGGTAAGAACTGGAGAAAGATTGAGAAATTTCCCGGAGTCCCTGAAATGACCTATGTGAACGATATCTGTCCTTCTAAATTTGATGCTCAGGTGGTTTTTGCCTGTTTTAATAACAAAAAACGGGACGATTTTAATCCTTATATTCTAAAAAGTAATGATAAGGGAAAAAGCTGGAAATCAATTGCAAATAATCTCCCTGATAATGAATCTGTACTGACTATTGCCCAGGATCATGAAAATCCTGATCTTCTCTTTGTTGGTACTGAATTTGGTGTTTACTTTTCCTACAATGGTGGAGAAAAGTGGATAGAACTGAAATCCGGTATTCCGGATATTGCGGTGAAGGATATTGCTATTCAGGAGCGAGAGAATGATCTGGTTCTTGCTACCTTTGGCAGAAGTTTTTATATATTGGATGATTATACTCCCCTGCGTTTATTTACTGACGAACTGTTTGAGAAGGAGGCTCATCTTTTTCCCATACAAGATGCACTTATCTATATTCCTTCCCGGGGAAAATATGGTCAGGGTTCTACCTATTATGCAGCTGAGAATCCCGAGGTTGGTGCAACTTTCACCTATTATATTAAGGAAGCCCCTAAAACCCTTTGTAAGCAGAGAAAGGAAAAAGAAAAAGAACTTAGAAATGAGGGAAAACCAATTCCCTATCCAACCTGGGAGGAATTACGGGCTGAGGAGAATGAAGAAAAGCCCTATCTCTTATTTACAATTTATGATAAAGATGGTAGTGAAGTGCGTACTCTTAGTGCGTCACCTTCAGAAGGAGTCCACAGGATAACCTGGGATTTTCGTACAACCAGTACTCGTCCTCTGCAAGATGTTGATGAATATAATCCTCTTGAAAAAGCGGGTGATGGTTATCTGATTATGCCAGGCACCTATAAGGTTTCACTCTCACTGTGTCTTCAGGGAAAACTAAGTAAACTTTTGGAACCAGTTGAATTTGAGGTAGTACCTCTTTATAACACCACACTCCCTGCAGAAGACAGAGGTGTATTGGTTGCTTTCCAGAAAAAGGCAGCAGACTTGTACAGAATAGTTCAGGGGAGCTTTGAAGCTTCTGAAGAGCTGGCTCAGAAACTGGAAACCATTAAACAGGCTATTCATAATACCCCATCTACCGGAAAATTAATGTCTAAAGCTAAAGATATGGAAAGAAAATTGCAGAAAATACTTCTGGTTTTCAATGGTGATCCAATTATTCGTAAGTATGATGAGAATCCACCTACCTCTCTTTCCAACCGGTTAAGAACACTTGTGTATACTCACCACAGCTCTACTTGTGCTGTGACTCAGACAGAAAAGGATGCTTATAAAATTATCAAAGAGGAATTCACAAAACATTATAATCTTCTTCAAGCCTTGCTCAAGACTGATCTGGTTGAACTTGAAAAACAGATGGATGAGGCAGGAGTACCCTGGACTTCAGGCAGACTGCCTGAATGGAATGAATAAGGTGTTAACTAAAAACATGTAGATTTGAAGAGGATATTAAGAGTGCAGACAGTGTACATGAGAAATACTCATCGTATGTTTGCTTGTTGTATCATGATAAAATATAAGCATAAATATTTCGTGTATTTGTATTTTTTGTAAAAATTTCCTTAAATCCCTCTTTAAAAAAGAGGGACTTAAGTATGAATAATGTATGAAAGCCCCCTTTTGTAAAGAGTTTGTCCTGAGATAATCGAAGGAGGGCTTGAGGGATTTAATACTACCTGCATAAGTTTCTAGGTATCATTTATAATTTTCCTGTTTCTAATTTGTTCATAAGATTTTTACACCATCCTTGAGTTACATTTTTTTATGAGTCAACGATCAATTTTTTAGTAAGTTACATTCCTCTAAAGTTATTTTATTTATAAGTCAATGCGTATTGGAAATGAAGGCTAGTCATTTTTTCCTTGATTTAACCTCTTATTGGTATTAATTTATTATTGATAGAACTTAGTAAATAAATTTGAATAGATTAAATGAACTTAATAAAAAAATATAGTGAAATTACTATTATAGTTATTTGTGTCTTCATTTTTGGGGAGCATGCTATTTATTCTCAGAAAGTAATAAAAAATGAAAGGTTATACTCTTCCAAGTGGGATAGAGTTTTATCCTTAGGTAAAGAAATAAAACAGGGAAGTATTAAAAATAGATTACAGACTAAAGATGAAATATTGAATATTCTTTTTAAAGAAGAACCAAATTATCCCATAGTATATGTTGATCAGAATGCTGCTGGATTTGGTGACGGGAGTTCATGGTATAATGCTTTTCATGAAATTCAACCGGCAATTGAATTTTTAGAGAATAAAGAAGGAGAAGGATGGATATGGGTTGCTCAGGGTATTTACAATCCAATTATTATTAAGTCAGGAATAATGGTTTTTGGGGGCTTTTCTGGTAAGGAAAAAAAGTTAGGGGAGAGAAATTATTTAACAAATGAAACCATAATCCGTAATAAAAATGGTCCAAACCCAAAAGGACCTAGTGGCGTTACCATGAAACATAAGACTTTAATTGATGGATTTACAATTCGAAACTGTGGATATTGTAACTATGATTCTAAAGGTAAATTGGCTGATAATTTTGTGGGAGGTGGAATTCGTACCTGGAGTTGGTTCTCCATAATTCGAAATAACCATATATATAATAACGTGGCTGCCAGCGGCAGTGGTATTGCTGCCTGGGGAAGACATGATTATCAGAGGATGGAAGAATATGCCCCCATTATTGAAAGGAATACAATTTATCATAATTCATCTACATGCGGGGCTGTGGTTATATATAATTCTGAAGTTCTTTTTACAAATAACATAGTCTGTTTTAATCGATGTGATATAATACCGAAAAAATCCAAAGG
>CAYUAG010000056.1:19230-24771 GCA_964442615.1 uncultured bacterium | reverse complement strand
TCAATAAGTCTGAATACATCATCAAATGATTCACATTTATCTAATGCATCACTATTCATACAATTATTATTGTAATAATTTGTTCGTATAAGAGATTTTTAAAGCTAATTTTTTAAAAATATAAAGAAAAAATATTTGATTGGCTGGATATTCCTTCATGCTCACATGAAAATAAAAGGATTAATCAAGATTAACCTTTTGACATTGAAAAATAATTTAAAACTTTTTTGTATAGTTTTAGTAATATAAGTTATTATTTAAAAAAAAATTAAGGCCTGTATATCATTTTTTGGGAGGAGCAATCTTGAAAAAATTATTTTAATTCCTTATAAAATATTGACATTTTTAAAAAATAAAAAAGCCAAATAATATAAGTATAATTACTAACCAAAAAAAAATAATAAATTACTTGATTATTTTTTTATTTTATCTTAAATTTTACGAATAATTAAACTTGAAGAGGTTTTCGATGTTGAACACCAGAGTACTTGTTCTTAATCAAAATTATGAACCTATTTGTATATGCACTGCTCGCAGGGCAATCATACTGCTTTATCTGGATAAAGCAGAGATAATTGAAAAAAATCACGGAGTTGTACATTCGATTAGTATATCTATACCATTACCAAGTATCGTTAGACTATCAAATTTCGTCAAGGCTCAACGTAAAAGAATTCTTCTTTCAAGGAAAAATATTATTAAACGGGATAAACATACCTGCCAATATTGTGGAACGACAGAAGGATCAGTTACAATTGATCATGTTATACCAAAAGACAGAGGCGGTAAAGATACATGGGAAAATTTAGTATGTGCATGCATGAAATGTAATGGGAAAAAAAGTAATAGAACTCCAGAAGAGGCTAATATGCCCTTACATCGAAACCCTAAAAAACCAGGCTATTTATTTTTTATCCAGCACCTTATTGGAGTACCGGATGAACGCTGGAAACCGTACTTATTTATGTCTGATTAATTAAGGAGAGGAATGAAAAAACGAATATTAAGTGGAATGCGACCTACAGGTAAACTACATCTAGGAAATTATGTTGGAGCACTTGAAAATTGGATAAAATTACAAGATGAATATGATAGTTTTCATTTTGTAGCTGATTGGCATATGCTAACTACAGATTTAAATCATACTGATAAAATAAAAAACAACAGTATCGAAATAGTAATTGATTGGCTCAGTGCTGGATTTGATCCTGAAAAAAGTCCGATCTTCATTCAATCACATATAAAAGAACATGCAGAACTCCACCTAATATTTTCCATGTTAGTTACTGTACCAAGACTGCAGAGAAACCCAACTGTGAAAGAGCAGGCACAAAGTCTTGGGCTTGGTTATAATATGTCATACGGTCACCTTGGTTATCCAATTCTGCAAGCAGCAGATATTTTACTCTATCGAGCCCATAAAGTACCAGTGGGTGAAGATCAGGTTACACATGTGGAAATAACCAGAGAGATAGCAAGAAAATTTAATACCTTATATGGAGATGTATTTCCTGAACCTGAACCTCTTCTAACAAAATTTTCCCGACTACCTGGACTTGATAATAAAAAAATGAGTAAATCTCTTGATAATACAATTTATCTGGCAGATACAACAGAAATGATTCAAAAAAAAATAATGACTGCTTATACTGATCCTAAAAAAATCAAACTATCTGATCCTGGAAATCCTAAGGATTGCGTTGTTTATGCCTATCATAAAAATTTTTTTCCCAAAGGTATTGATGAAATTAAAAAAAATTGTATAACTGGAAAATTAGGTTGTGTTACACATAAAAAAGATATTGCAAAAAAAATTGCAAAAAAACTCGAACCCATAAGAGAAAAAAGAACCTATTATGAATCTCACAGAAAAGAAGTTGAAAATATAATCGCAGAAGGTGATAAACAAGCTGGTAAAGAGGCAAAAATAACTATGAAGATGGTTTATAAAGCCATGAAAATGGGATAATTTGATGACGGTTGATACAATTCAAAAAAAAGAAAATTATAAAATTCAGCTTCCCATTTTTGAAGGCCCTTTAGATTTACTCCTGTATCTTATTAAAAGAGAGGAAATCAATATTTACGATATTCCCATTGCCAAAATAACTAAACAATATCTTGAAACAATTGAACTAATGAAAGAATTGGATTTAGAGATTGCAGGAGAGTTTATCCTTATGGCAGCAACATTAATTCAAATCAAAGTAAGAATGTTATTGCCAAAAGAGGAAGATACAATAATTGAAGACCAAGAAGACCCACGTGCAGAACTTATTCGAAAACTTTTAGAATATAAACGTTTTAAAGAAGTTGCTGAATCAATGATAACCATAGAGGATAGACAGAGAAGACTATATCCTCATTCTAATTTTGACTGGACAAAAAACTATATTCAGGTTCAAGAGGTTTCAAATGAGGAACTCCTAAAAAATGTATCCCTATTTGATCTTTTTAAGGCATTCAAAACAGTATTAGATAATGCTCCTAAGGTAACAAGCCATGAAATTCAAAGAATTAATATTACAGTTGGGGAACAGATTGAATTTTTGAATAATCAATTAAAAACAAAGGAGCGTTTAGCATTTTCAGATATAATGGAAAATATAAAAGAGAGAACAGTAATTATTGTTACTTTTATTGCGATTCTTGAATTAATAAAAAGTCGGCTCATTGTTGTTCAACAGGCGGAATCTTTTGGTGAATTATGGATTATGAAAAGATAAATTTTAGGATTTAGTGGAGACAGATAAACTAAAACAGATTGTTGAAGCATTGATATTTGCCTCAGATGAACCTCTATCAGTCATACAAATAAAATCAATTATTGAAGAGACATCTCCGGGACAAATTAATAAAGCTATAGAACAGTTGAATTATGAATATAGTCAATCAAATCGTTCCATAAAGATTGTTCAGGTTGCGGGTGGGTATGAAATGGTAACTCATGAGAGTTATTCACAATGGATAAAAGAATTATTTAAAAAACGAAGTACCTCAAGACTCTCACCAGCAGCTTTAGAAACTCTCTCAATCATTGCATTCAAACAACCTATTGCAAATAGTGATATTTCCTCTATCAGAGGAGTAATTTCAAGTGGAGTATTAAAAACTCTTTTGGAGAGAAAGCTTATAACAATATCTGGTCGTGGGTATGGGCCTGGAAGACCTTTGCTCTATAAAACTACTAAGGAATTTTTACGATATTTTGGTATAAATTCTATTGATGAGTTGCCAAAACCCAGAGAAATCGAAGAATTATTAGATGAAAAGAACAAATTTCCAGATGATAATAGAGTAGTCTTTGAATCGGCAATTATTGATCATGAAGGCAATATTGTGATAAGAGAT
This sequence comes from uncultured bacterium, assembly GCA_964442615.1. Taxonomy (GTDB): domain Bacteria; phylum Zhuqueibacterota; class QNDG01; order QNDG01; family CAYUAG01; genus CAYUAG01. The sequence goes on along the minus strand of CAYUAG010000056.1, from coordinate 21,420 downwards.
AAAAATGATAGCAGCCAAGAAAATGAAGAAGATGAACCAAATAAAAAAAAATAAAAAAATAGTAATTGATAAATAAATTAAATTTAATTTTCACTAGATTATGCAATTGAATAAATATATAGCGTTATGTGGAGTAACGTCAAGAAGAAAGGCAAATATTCCTATAAACGAAGGTAGAGTAAAAATTAATGGAAAAAATGTAGAAAAGTTAGGGATTACTGTCGATCCCCAAAAAGACATAATAGAATTAGATGGGCAAGTACTACAAATCCCCCAAAAATATCGATATATATTACTTAATAAGCCTGCAAATGTAATTACTTCTTTTACAGATCAGCGAAATCGTAAACTTGTTATTGATCTTGTGGATGTTGAAGAACGTATTTATCCTGTGGGAAGATTGGATTATGATACAACTGGAGTACTACTTTTAACTAATAATGGAGATTTAACTTACAGACTTTCACATCCAAAATTTAAAATCGATAAAATTTATGAGGTTCTTGTTCAAGGATATATTACAAACAAGGATATTAAAAAATTAAAATCAGGTGTGGATATTGGAAAGGAAGAAATTGTTTATGGGGAAGCTAAAATAATTGAAAGAAATTCTGAACAAAGTTTATTAGAAATCACAATTCATTCTGGCAAAAAAAGACAAATTAAACGTATGATGAAAAAAATTGATTATCCAGTGATTAAGCTAACTAGAACTGTTTTTAGTGGTCTAACTGTTGAGGGAATCAGAGAAGGAGAATGGAGAGATTTAAAAACAGATGAAGTAAAGATGCTTTATCAAAAAACAGGTTTAGAATAGTGAAAAAAAATAATAACTTCATTCTTACTATTGATGGTCCTGCTGCATCAGGTAAAAGTACAACAGCACGAAAAGTTGCCAATAAAATGAATTGGCTCTATCTTGATACAGGAGCCATGTATAGAGCTATGGCGGTAAAAATGCTAAAAAAAAATATTGCATTAAATGATTCCTCCGCAATCGGAAAGATGGCAGATAAAACAGAAATTAGTATAAAACAAACAATAGAGGGTGTGAAAATATTTCTTGACAAAGAGGATGTAAGCAATAATATTAGAACTCCGGAGATTGACAGGGCTGTTGGTCCTGTTTGTGAAGTTCCTCATGTCAGAGAAGTTTTAGTTTCACTACAAAAAAAAATCGGACATAAAGGTAATATTGTCGCTGAGGGTAGAGATATGGGAACAGTTGTTTTTCCTAATGCTGATCTTAAATTTTTCTTGATTGCCTCTCTAAAAAGTAGAGTTGAACGAAGGTGGAAAGATATGAAAAAATTAGGGATTAAAATTTCCAGAAAAGAATTAATAAAGGATATCAAAGAAAGGGATAACAGAGATTCTAATAGAACTCACAGTCCACTTAAAAAAACGAAAAATAGCATAGTATTGGATACAACAAATTTAAAGATTGAACAACAGGTTAATTTTGTAATTCATAAAATTAAAGAGGTTACATGAAAATTTTCATCGAAATAAACGCACGACCATGTCCTGGTGTTATTAATGCAATCTCTAAGGCAGAAGAATTATTATTAAGGGATAACAAAGTTGATTTACTTGGCCAGTTAATACACAATCAACGGGAAATTGATAGATTGAAAGAAATGGGACTCCAGGAAATTACTCGAAAAGAGCTTTTCAATAATTCTAATAAGAAAAAATACTCCCATGAATATTTTCTAATCCGGAGTCATGGGGAGTTAGAAGAAGTAGTGCAAAAAGCCAAAGAAAAAGAATTTAATATTGTTGATGCAACCTGCCCTATTGTACAACATTCCCATGAATTGATCACCCAGCATATACAAAAAGGGTGGAAAATAGTCATTATTGGGAATAAAAAACATCAGGAAGTTAATGCTTTACTGGCTAAAACCAATGGAAATGGAATTGTTATTTCAACCACAGATGAAATTGAAACACAAAATTTTGATAATCGATCATTGATAATTGCTCAAACTACAATTGATCCTGAATTCTTTTCCAAAGTAAGGAAAATACTTTTAACACGTTTTAATGAGTTTAAAGTAATTGATACTACCTGTCGATATCTTCATAAAAGAAAAAAACAAATAAAAAAACTTGCTTCTAATATGAATGTTGTTATACTTGTTGGAGGGCAGCAGTCATCTAATTGTAAAATGTTATATGAGTATT
>CAYUAG010000056.1:0-19220 GCA_964442615.1 uncultured bacterium | reverse complement strand
AAAAAACAACATTAGCGGATCAGAAGATCCGAAATCAAACAAAAAAGGAGGTGATAAACCAAAAGTCTCTCTAGATACCAGTAAAGAAAAATTAATAGATTCTACTCCTAAAATTCCCGTTCTTAAACAGGAGGAATACTCTGAAGAAGAGTATAATAAACTTGCTACCTTATATGAAAAAACATTGACCGATATTAAGGTTAATGAAATAGTTAAAGGTAGAATTCAGGCCATTACAAAACAATATATATTAGTTGATATTGGATTTAAATCTGAAGGAGCTATACCTACAGAAGAATTTGATAAAGTTTCTGATCTAAAAGTTTCTGACCAGATAGAGGTATATATTGAAGCACTTGAGGATTCCGAAGGCCAACTTATTCTATCGAGAAAGAAAGCAAACTTTGTTCGCAAATGGGAAGAGATCGTTGAATATTATAATTCTGGTGAAACTATAAAGGGATTATGTAAGCGTAGAATCAAAGGTGGTATAGTGATCGATTTACAGGGAGTAGAGGCATTTTTACCTGGTTCACAAATTGATGTTAAACCCATACGTAATTTTGACTCCTTAATAGGTAAAGAATTTGATTTTAAAATTGTAAAAATAAATAAATTAAGAAGAAATATTGTTGTCTCTCGTAGAGTTATTCTAGAAGAAAATAGAGCAGAGCAAAGAGAAAAAATAGTAGACAATTTAAAAAGAGGTGATGTTTATAAAGGCATAGTGAAAAATATTACTGATTTTGGTGTTTTTATTGATTTAGGAGGAGTAGATGGTCTTCTTCATATAAATGATCTTTCCTGGGGTAGAATTAACCATCCCTCTGAAATTGTTAATCTGGATGATGAAATCGATGTAATGATTTTAGATTACAATGATGCAAAAGATCGTATTTCTTTGGGCTTAAAACAATTACAATCACATCCTTGGGAAGAAATTGAAAAAAAATATCCAATTGATACCATAGTGAATGGAAAAATTGTTTCAATTGCTGACTATGGAGCCTTTGTTGAGTTAGAAAAGGGAGTTGAAGGACTCATTCATATATCAGAGATGACATGGAATCGTTATAATACTCATCCTGCAAAGGTAGTAAATCTTGGTGAAACTGTTGAAGTAAAAGTATTAAGTATTGAAAAAGAAAAGAAACGTATTTCACTAGGACTAAAACAACTTTCTCCTGATCCCTGGGAAGAAATTGATAAAAAATATCCTATTGGCTCTAAGCAAAAGGGCAATATTATGAATATGACAAACTTTGGTGTATTTGTTGAGCTTGAAGAAGGGATAGATGGATTGATCCATATCTCTGATCTTTCCTGGACAAAAAAAGTAAGACATCCAAGTGAAGTATTAAAAAAGGGTGAGGATGTTGAATTTGTTGTTCTGGAGATAAACAAAGCAGAACGAAGAATATCCCTGGGTTATAAACAATTAACAGAAAATCCATGGAAAAAATTCGAAGATTCATATAAAATTAACTCTAAAGTCACAGGAAAAATCTTACGATTTATTGAGAAAGGATTAATTGTTGAACTACCTTATAAATTAGAGGGTTTTGTTCCAATTTCACAAATAAAGGAAACCAGTATTGGAAAAGTTAAAAAATTACATAAGGCTGGTGATATAATTGACTTGCTTGTTATCGAGTTTGAAAAAAATAATAAGAGAGTTATATTATCAAAGAAAAAAATTGAGGAACAACAAAAATTAAAAGAAGCTAAAGATGAAAAGAAAAAGATAAAAGATTACATGAAAAAAAGTGAAGATAGCAAGCCTACATTAGCTGAAATTGCTAGCAAAACCACAATAGCTACTATAATTACATCAAAACCAGAGGATAAAAAAGAATCCTCAAAAAAGAAAACTAAGGTAGAAAGTAAAAAGACCGAAAAAACTACAAAAAATAAAACTGATAAAAAAGAATCCCAAATTAAAAAAGCTGATATAAAGAAAGAAGAAGAGAAAAAGCCTAAAGCGACAGTAAAAAAAACTGATACCAAGAAAGAAGTAAAGAAAACTAAAGAAATGAAGACTGAAAAAAAGGAAAAGAAATCTGCTCAAAAGGAAAAAAAGAAAAATACAGAAAAAACATCAAAGAAAGAAAAAAATACATGAAAGATTAAAGAAAAAAAAAAGAAGGACCATAAAGGCATATAAAGTAATTAATCTAGGAATAGTATGAAAATCCCAAAAAATCAGAAAAATATTTAATAAACAGATAACATTTATTAATACTTTATCTATTTTGCGGGAAAAATCATTCTTGATTAGTTTTTTAGAAAATTATTGTATTAAATAGCCGGGTTTTCAACCTGGCTATTTTTATGGGAGAATATTATTGTATACTGTTTTTTTCCAAACTTTTGGTTGTAAAGTAAATCAAGCTGAGACTGCTTCCATAGTAAGAGAATTTAATAAAAGAAAATATAAAATCGTCAATAACTATATTGATGCTGATGTAATTTTAATAAATACTTGTACAGTTACTCATAGAAGTGACTCTAAATGTAAACAGACAATCCGTAAATGTTACAAAAATAATCCCAGAGCAACAATAATTGTTATTGGTTGCTATGCTCAAGTTTCCTGGGATGAAATTTCCAATATTAAAGGAATTGATTATATATTTGGAGTACATGATAAATTCAGACTATTTGATTACTTTATAATGCCAGGTAAAAAAAATACACCCTGTATTGTAGTTAACCCAATAAACAAAATTAATAAGGCAGTAAGCAAACAAGGTAGCTTCTACAATCGGACCAGAGCCCTGGTAAAAATTCAGGACGGTTGCAATCAGCGATGTACTTACTGTATTGTTCCTTTTACCAGAGGTAAGGCTCGCAGTGTTGCTGAAGAAAAAATATTATATCAAATAAAAAATTTAATTTCTAAAGGATATAAAGAGATTGTGTTAACCGGAGTTCATATTGGAAAATATGGTAAAGAAAAGCGAGAAAAAGACAGCCTTGCTAAACTGCTTGAAAAAATAACTGCTCTCCCCCATCTGGGGCGAATTCGTTTAAGTTCTATTGATTCTGTTGATATTTCAGATAGGCTTTTAAACATTATAGCCGGTTCAAAAAAAATATGCAACCATTTTCATATTCCCCTGCAAAGTGGAAGTAATAGAATTCTCAAGTTAATGAATCGTAACTATACTATTAAAGAATATCTAAATAAAATTGAAACGATTCTATCCTACTTTGATATTATTGGACTTGGCACTGATGTAATCACAGGTTTTCCTGGAGAATCAGACTTTGACTTTAATAATACTTATAAGACAATTTCTGAAATTCCATTTACATATCTCCATGTATTTCCTTTTTCCTTAAGAAAATTAACCAAGGCATATTCCATGTCTGATAGAATTAATCCAACTATTTCTCAAAAAAGAGCTGATACACTGCGCCAACTTGGTTCAGAAAAAAAGAAAAAATTTATGTCCCAATGGATTGATAATACTGTAAAGGGATTGTTTGAAAGCCGTAATATTGGTGGGGAAATTCAGGGATTATCTTCTGAATATGTACGTATAAGAGTAGATTTTAAAAATGAATTAATAAATAATTTTGCTTTAGTTAAAATAGAAAAAATTAAAAATAATTATTTAAAAGGAAAGATAATAAAAAAATTATAACTAAGAATATCAAACTACAATTCAATACCTTTTATATTTTCAGAAGTATATAAAAAAATGCAATTTTAATTTAATCCAGATCAACATCCCAATAAAAATTATTTGGACTTTTCTGATTAAGTATTTTTCTTTTCAAACTTTGCAAAAATAAATTATCCATAGGAGTATGAAAATAATCCTGATCTGGATTAATATTTATATCAACACCTCCACAACTCGGTAACCACATATGAAAAATTCTATATCCATCTGGTAATTCTTCTCTGTGTTCAAATTCTCGAATTATACTTTGTCCTGGTAACGATTGTTCAACCTTAATCTCAGTAAGAAGAAAATCATTTAACAAATAAGATAATCTATCTTCAATTGATCCAGTATTCTTATACTTCAAGATCTTAGCAATACTCACTAAACGAAAAAGGTTTTCTAATTCTTTATATATTAATCTTTTCTCAGCTAATTCACCATAATGAGCTGTAATATCATGAGAAAATTGTATAGCTAAAGGATCTTCTTTACTACCACTGCTATTATACTCATTTTCTGTTAACAAATGAACCGGACATTCTTTAATTAACAAAACACCTTCACTTTCTTCATAAATATTTTTCCCTGGATAAAACCAAAATCGGTTCATTGATATAGATATAGAGATTGATTTTTTATTATGGATATCCTTTAATATCTGATTCTCTTTCATATCCATCAGGCTATACAATCCAGAAATACCTACATTATCCGTCCCATTGACAATATTTTTCATATCATAGTCTGCTTTTATCATAACTTTTGCAAAATGACTATTAATGGGAATTCCCATAATTCTTACATTTTGAGGATTTCTACATATGCCGTGCCACTCTTTTAATATTTCTTTTGTATTCTCAATCGTAGTACTGGATAAAACCTTTCTTCCAACTGTATTAAGTTTTTGCATGATCTGTTGATTTGGATCAATAGAACACCCAGGATTGGAATAATAATAAGTATTTCCTCGAAAATCAGCATACCTCATCCATGCATTTCTCAGGGCAACAACAAAATCTTCAGTGTAAATAGCTGGAAAAGAGGTATCAGTGCTTCCAATAAGAATTATATCATTATTGGTATCATCCAATATAATGCCTAAAATCTCATTCACTGCACCTAATTCCAAAATCTCTTGGGAATATATATCTTTTTTTTTATTACTCTGGAGTCTTTGCTGCAATCTATTAATTGAAACAGCTCGAATAGTTCCATGGTCTATCTTAAATTCACTACCTTCAGAAATAGCATTTCCAATAGTTGTCAATAAAAAAATAAAAATTATTACCAACATTTTATATTTTCTCATAATAATACACCTTACTATTGCATTTGATTATAATTTAAATATTAAATAATCGAATAATCAAAATAATCTTTAAAAATCATTGTAAATATTTACAAATGAAATTAACTTATGTAATCCAAACGATTAGACAAACTTTTTATTCAATATATTGTTAAAATGTTAATAATGTCAAGTATTTTCTTGCTTAATAAGATATTTTCTTGCTTTTTATACTATTTTTTAATACTATAAATTCAAATCTACATAGTCTGTTTATACGTATTCATTGAAGGAGGTATGGATGAAAAAGCAATTTAAAATTTCTGGTATTCTTTCACTCATATGCATTTTCTTTATATATGGATTCTTAGTTGGAAAAAATAAAATCTTTCCTTATAGATTTGTAAAAGGAATATATTATAAAATATTAATTAAAGATACAGATCAAAAAACATCAAAAACCTATTATGGAAGATGGGAAAAACTCAGAGCAGTCCAAGAACCTAAGGATGATAAAATAGATGAAGCTTTAAAAAAGATAAGTGCTCTTCCCTACTTAAAAGGATATAAATTAGCAAAGGATAAACTTAGTGGAGTAACCTACTATGATTCCACTAAAGCATATACAGGAGTAACCCTGTTTTGTTCTGGACATAAACCAATAGTTTATTTAATGGATATGAAAGGAAATGTTCTCCATAAATGGTCAACTCAATTTAAAACTGTATGGCCAGACACTTTACCTTTTCTTGTTCATTCAGAGCACAAACAATTTATCAGAAGGGCTCGGGTTTATCCTAATGGAGATATAGTATGTGTTTTTGCATATGTCGGATTAGTAAAATTTGATAAAAATTCAAATATACTATGGAAATTCACCGGACTCAATCATCACGATATTGATATATCAGAAGATAATTATATCTACTCTTTGGGGCATACATTTGACAATATTCAAGATAAATACCCGGATTTTAAATATAAGGGCAGAGATGATTTTATAATTATTTTAAACTCTGAAGGAAAACAAATAAAAAAGATATCCATATTTGACGCTTTCTATAATTCTGATTTTGCCAGTTTTCTGGATTTAATCCACCAGCCTGATCTGTTTCATGCCAATTCTGTGGAGATAGTTAATAAATCTATTACCCGGAAATATGATATGTTTAAAGAGGGAGATGCTTTAGTATCTATGAGAGGTATTAATTCCATCGCTGTAATCGATGTTGAAACCAGCCAAGTAAAATGGGCACTTACTGGGATGTGGCATATGCAGCATCAGTCAATTTTTCTGGAAAATGGAAATATCATGCTTTTTGATAATAGAGGCGGCAATAAAGAATCATTTTTTAAATTTAATCAATCAAAGATAATTGAATTTGATCCTCTTACCCAAAAAGTGTATTGGCAATACCGAGGTGAGGGGCAAAAGAGATTTTTTTCCCATTGGTTGGGATATAATCAGCGTCTTCCTAACGGTAACACTCTAATAACTGAATCTACTCAGGGACGTATTTTTGAAGTAACCCCGGAAAATGAAATTGTGTGGGAATATTACAATCCACACAGAACCGGAGAGGAGAATGAACTCATCGCAACTGTTATGGGAGCAAGGAGACTGAATGGGAAAAAATTGATTTTTCTTGAAAATTAATGAATTTGTCATCTACAGGTAATCTAACTTTCACAATGATAACAGATTTCGGTATGAACACATTTTAACTCCCCGCAGTCAGCACATTGATATCTTTCTTGTTGTTCTTCTAAAAATCTGTCCATTCCAAAATCTCTGATAAATTCAAGATTTTTTATTAAACTCATTTGATATTTTTCTCTGTACCGACTATCAATTTTTTTTAGATGGATACAAGGAAAATCTCTGCATTGAAAACAGAATTCTATCACTCCCTGATATATTTTCTCACAATGTTTTTTAATAAAGGCACATTTTTTATTATCTACCCGACAGCCTCTACAGGAATGTTTTCTTTTTTTACCATTTAAAGTATACCCAAAATATGCTACACATATCCTGCAATTCATCCCACAGGGAGCGATTAATTCTTTTTCCACAAGTTATTCTTTTGTTTCAAATAAATTAATACGATCACCCTTCGACGAAGCTTGACCGTGGCAGTAAACCCTCAATCCAACTCCACGGTCACCCTTCGACAAGCTCAGGGTGACTGTTATAACCTCAGGACACACAATCTAAGAATACTTAAATAATTACAAATCCCCAATCAACTGATCAATATTCTTAAAAAAACTTTCCATAATCACACCTGATAAAACTCTTCCCCCTATCTCCACTTGTCAGGCTGAGCCCGTCGAAGCCTGACCGTAACGACAAGCCCGCACCTCTAAACTACGGTCACCCTTCGACACGCTCAGGGTGACAGAGGTAACAATAAACATAATAGAACTATTTTTTCTCATAGGCTTTAGAAAGTTCAGGAAGTTTTTCATAATTACCTTTGATCAAGGCTTCTTTTTTCTCCCGTCTCCACCCTTTTATCTTTTTTTCATTTTCAATCGCAGTAAAAATATACATTTCATTTGAAACCCATACCATTTTTAAAGGACGTCTCTTTTTTGTGTACCCTTTTACTAATCCTGTTTGATGTTCAAATAATCTTCTTTCAGGGTCATTAGTTATACCGGTATAGTAGGAACCATCTGAACACTCAAGTATATAAACATATCCGGTTTTCATTTTAAAGCTCTCAATAATTAATAACATTATTCTTTACCCGTCAGGCTGAGCCCTTCGGTTACCCTCAGGACAGGCTCTGTCGAAGCCTGACTATGGCAGCAAACCCTCAATCCAACTCCACGGTCACCCTTCGACGGGCTCAGGGCGACAGGAAATGGGCTCAGGATGACAGGGAGATTAAAACCAACAGATTGGAACTATTTTTTCTTATAAGCTTTAGAAAGTTTAGGGAGCTTTTCATATTCATCATTGATCAGAGCTTCTTTCATTAAATCCACCTGTCAGGCTGAGTCTTTCGGTTGCCCTCAGGACAGGCTCTGTCGAAGCCTGACCGCAGCGCTAAATTCGCAATCTTACTCCACCATCAAGCCTAGTCTGAAACCAGTATATTTTTATATTCCACCATCAACCAAATCCCTCTCCAATTCATCTGCCTTAAAAACTCCCTTTTCAGTAATAAAAGCTGTAATAAAATTATAGGGGGTGATATCAAAGGCTGGATTATAAACATCAACTCCGGGTGGAGCTGTAACTGAATTAAATCCTCTAACAACCTCCTCAGAAGCTCTTTGTTCAACCGGGATCTGGGAACCGGATGTCAAGGAAAAATCAAAGGTTGAAACCGGAGCAGCAACATAAAAGGGTATATCATTATGCTTGGCAAGCACTGCCAGAGTATAGGTTCCTATCTTGTTTGCAGTATCTCCATTTCTAGCAATACGATCTGCTCCTACAATAACATAATCAACCTTACCCTGGTGCATGAGAAAACCTGCAGCAGAATCACAGAGCACAGTTACATCCACTCCTGATTTTTCCAGTTCCCAGGCAGTTAATCTTGAACCCTGCAGTAAAGGGCGGGTTTCATCCGCAAATACTTTTATACTTTTTCCCATCTCAACTGCTGCGTATATCACTCCCAAAGCAGTACCGAAATCAGCAGTAGCCAGTCCTCCGGCATTACAGTGGGTAAGGATTGTTGCTTTTTCAGGTAGAAGCTCCACACCATTTTTCCCAATTTTTCTACAAATCTCCTTATCTTCTTCAAGAATTGCAAGTGCTTCATCAAGAAAAGCTTTTTTCAATTCTCTTACTGATTTATGAGAATCTTGTTGGACTACTTTGTCCATCCTATCCAAAGCCCAGAAGAGGTTTACTGCTGTCGGTCTGGTTGTTTTCAAATATTCATTTGCTTTCTTTACAATTTTCAACAATTCATTAGTTTCCTTACCTGAATAGTTATATGCAGCAAGTGCAATACCCAGGGCACCTGCAATACCAATAGCAGGTGCTCCTCTAACCTTCAGACTTTTAATTGCTTCTCCCAGGATTTCAATAGTATCAATTTCAAGATAGGTGAGCTTTTCCGGTAGTCTGGTCTGATCTATGAGTCTAATTTTATTGTTTTTCCAGTTAATAGTTTCAACCGGCATATCTAATTCCCCATCATTTGTACCACTATTTTTCTATGCCGCGGTTTATTATCACAGTCAATAACCACGATCTGCTGCCAGGTACCAAGCATTAGAGTGCCATCTTTAAAGGGTGCAGTAAAAGATCCACCGATAATTGCTGCCCGTACATGAGCATCTCCATTTCCATCCCCCCAGGTATCATCATGGTGATATCTTTTTCCCGAAGGTGCAAATTTTTCCATAGCTTCAGGCAGATCTTTAATAAGTCCTGGTTCAAATTCAATGGTAGTTACACCAGCTGTAGAACCTGAAACAAAGACCGTACAGCTGCCTTCCCGCAGACTGCTTTTTTTAACTAATTTTGCTACCTGTTCGGTGACATCAATAATATCACTAAACCCCTTAGTGCTAATATTAATAAAATCTGTTATGACCTCGATTTCTTCCTCCTTGACAAATGAATTGAAAATTTAAAAAAAATCAATGCTCAAAATAATGATAAAATTCATTCCTCCAAAATATTCTTGAGCTAGTCCTAAAAAAATAATTTGTGTCGAGACTGTATCAAAATTTTATATGCTGTCAGGCTGAGCCTGTCGAAGCCTGACCGTGGCGACAAACCCGCACCCCTAAGCTACGGTCACCCTTCGACAAGCTCAGAGGGTGACCTCGAAACAAAGCCTGTCCTGAGCATAACCGAAGGACTCAGCATGACAGTATCGTAAAAATTATACCCTTTTGATACAGCTTCCTCTAACTTCTTATTTAACTGGTAAAAATGTCTCTTATCTTTTCTGGACATTAGCGGGGCCTCATGACTTATCTGATTTTACTGTGATTCTATCCAGTAAGAGCATCAACTACAGACTTCGATCCCCCGAAATTTTCTGTAAATCTCTCTAAAAACTCATTCAAGGTGTAAGAATGACTTTGGGGCCCGTCAGCTTCCAGCACATAAGCAGCAGCCAGACTTCCCAACCGGCCGGCTTCCTCCCAACTGAGCTTGTTCCCTATCCCTTTTAATAGACCTGCCCTAAAAGCATCTCCTACTCCAGTGGGATCGCTATGTTCTTTGACTTTTGCTACCGGAATATGAATTTCTATCTCTTTCCGGTAAATATCAGCTCCTTTATCCCCTCTGGTTACAACCACATTCTCAACCTGAGAAAAAATATTGTTATCAGACATTCCTGTCTTCTTCTTGAACATCTCAAATTCATAATCATTAAGGATAAATATAGTTGCTCCTTTTATTCCCTCTTTCAATGCTTCTCCGTCTAATTGCACTATCTGTTGTCCGGGATCAAAAACATAAGCAAGTCCATACTCTTTGCACTGGGCTACAAAGTGAATCATAGCTTCCGGATCATTGGGAGCGATTATGATGATGACTGAACTATGGTCTTTGAACCTTTCCAAAGAAAGTTTTTTGGCATATTTCATGGCTCCCATATAAAATGAAGCTATTTGATTACCCTTGCTGTCGCTGTTAGCGAAAAACGAAGAGGTATAGGCATCAGGAAACATTTTTATCTGAGATGTATCTACTCCCATATTCTCCAGATCAGTCTTATAGTCCTCAAAATCAATCCCTGCGGTTCCAAAAAGAATTGGCTTTTCCTTTAATAAAGCTAAATTATAGCTGATATTCGCCGCACACCCTCCTCGTCTTTTATTCAGATTGTCTACTAAAAAACTGACGCTGATGGAATCAAGTTTATCAGCAATTAAATGATCAGTAAATTCTCCATCAAATGACATCAGATAATCAAAAGCAATTGAACCAGTAACAACAATATCCATTTAAAATTCCTACATTTTTTCAGGTTTTGAGACGCCCAGTAGTGTGAGTCCATTGGCAAACACAATTTGTGCTGCCCGGCACAGCGCAAGTCTGGCATAAGTTATTTTTCTGTTCTCTGTAACTACTCGCATAGTGCTATCAACTCTGCCAGCATGCTGAAATTTATGATATGCAGTTGCAACATTTTCCAGATAGGTTGTCATTTTTTGAGGCTCAAATCCTGTAGCAACCTGTTTAATTACATCCGGATAACTTAAAAGCTCCTTAATTAAAGCTATTTCCACAGGACTGGTTAAAAAAGATAGATCTGCCTTTTTATCAGAATCAAATCCCTGGTCTCTGGCATATCGTATAATACTGCAAATTCTGGCATGAGCATACTGTACATAATACACAGGATTCTCATCAGACTGGGTTTTAGCAAGCTTGATATCAAAATTCAGATGGCTGGACATGGACCGATTAAGAAAAAAATATCTGGTAACATCTTCTCCCACCAAGTCTAATAATTCATCCAGGGTGGTAAAGTTTGCTTTTCTGGTAGACATCTTTACCTTTTCACCATTTTCTACAAGGGTGACAAACTGGTGAACCAGAACCTTGATTCGAGAAGTATCATACCCCAAGGCTTTAACTGCAGCCAGCACATCAGGATAGGTATCTGCATGATCAGCTCCAAAAATATCAACAATTTTATCAAAACCGCGCTTAATCTTATCACAGTGATATGCAATATCCGGCAGTCTATAAGTGGGTTCTCCTGTGGATTTTACAATTACCCTATCCTCTTCCCTCCCCATCTCAGATAACTTAATCCATAAAGCCTTTTCTTGTTCATATACAAGATTCTTTTCTTTTAGATCACTTATCACCTCATCAATCTTTCCGGTCTCATATAAAGATTTCTCATTATAAAAAATATCAAAATGGATCCCAATCCTTTCAAGAGTCTTTTTAATATCTTCAAAAATATCTTTTTCTGCTAACTGCTGAAAATATTCTAGATCATCTCTTTCCAGCAATGTATCCCCTTTTTCCTTAATTGCTTTTTGGGCAATGTGGCGAATATAATCACCTTGATAATGGGTTGAGGGAAATTCCACTTTTTTGTCCAAAAGTTCTTTATAACGTAATTGTACAGATTCAGCAAGAATACGCATCTGCCGTCCAGCATCATTAAAATAATATTCCCGAGTAACTCTATATCCAACAGATTCCAGAAATCTGGCAATTGTATCACCCAATACTGCTTGTCTTCCATGCCCTATGGTCAAGGGTCCGGTTGGATTGGCACTAACAAACTCAACCTGGACTTTTTCACTCTTGCTTATAGAGGTGAGACCGTATTTGTCCTGTTGGTTAAGGATTTTCTGCAGGGCATCGTATAAATAGCTGTTGCTCAGTTTAAAATTAATAAAGCCAGGTCCGGCAATATCCACCCTGGTAACCCAATTTTTATCTATTTCAAGATTATTGATAATTTTTTCTGCCAGACTGCGAGGATTTTTTTTGACAAGAGAGGCGAGTATTAAAGCTGCATTAGTGGCTAAATCTCCATATCCTTTTTGCTTGGGAATAGTAAGATTAAAATCCAAGGGTGAATCAAAGGTAATATTACACTTTTTAATGGCTTCTTTTATTTTTTCTTTTAAATAATTTTCTATATTCATTTCAGCTCTTTAAAGAAATTTTTCAATTTCGGCATCCCCCCACAATCTCTCCAGGTTATAGTATTTTCTATAATCCTGAAGAAAAATATGCACAACAACATCAACATAATCCAACAACACCCAATGAAAATATTCATACCCCTCATAATGCCATACATCAGTACCTTGCTCAGAAGTACCTTCCATAATTTTATCTGCAATGGCCTTAACATGCAAATCTGCTTCTCCATGGCAAATTATAAAATAATCAGCAATTGAACTCAACTCACTGATATCGAGCAATACAATATCATGGGCTTTCTTATCCTGTGCATAACTGATTATCTGTTTAGCGAGTGTATATGAATCACTATCTTTGGTATCCATCATGCTCCATTTTATTCCAGCTTGAAATTTGTCTGTAGTCTTTACCCAGAATAACTGTTGCATCAATCAAATAGGCTTCATTGACCTCTTTTAGTATTCGGGAATTGTTTAATCCTAGGGATTTTGCAATTTTTTTAATTTTTTCAGTCCTGCCCCTTCTATCGATTATTACAGTCTCTAAAATATTAAATGATTCATAATTATCAGTTTTTACAACATCAAATCCTTGCTGACGCAAATATTCGGTGAATTCAGCAGCTATACCTGATACTCCGCATCCATTAAGCACTTCAATTTGAAGAGGAGCAGAATCAACCACTTTCTTTTTTTCTTGATTCTCTTGATAAATAGTATTCTTTTTTGAGACTGCATCCTTTTGTAAAATTTCAGGAACTGACCACTGTTTTATAAGATTATAAATTAAAAAAATATTTGCTGTGATAAATAATAGAATTAAAAACTTAATCCAACCATCTTTAACATTTAATTGAACATCCTGGTATGATTTCGATTTAGACCTTACACGAACTTTTTTATTACTGAACTTCTTAGTCTGCTTTGGACTTACCTTCTTTTGAATTCTCGTCTTTGGCTTTGACTTAGGAGTTAATTTTTTATTCTTGGTTTGTGATTGTGATCTTTTTCGTCTGTAACTAGAAGGGGATGATCTACTCTCTTGCTGCTTTCTCCTCCTCCTTTTTGAATCCATTTATGCCTCATTTATTAAAAATGGAATTGTCAGCTATATTAAAAACAAAAATAAAGAAATGATTTATTATCATGTAAAAGGTTAAAAATAACTCTCTTTAAATTCCTTTTTATTGTACAACAGACTCTGACTGAATAGATCTGCAACTAATCAGTATTTTATTGATCAAATATAATATCAGTATTGTGATATCTATATCTATTATAATATCCATAAGGTGATATCATGGTCTGCGGTATCTGCTGGAAATCAATAGTAAAAGTCATATTCTTTGATGGCTGATATTTAAACATCGCTCTTTGGATAAATAATTTACCATTACTACTGTTTTGTGAATCAAGTCCTCCCATGCCAAAGGGATGATGAAGATAACCAACTTTAACCTGCATCATTAATGGATCTGAAAACTTATAATTCAAAGTACTTAAATATAATCCCTGAGAAACTGTACGACTCCCTATATTAAAGCAGGAAATTGAATAACTATGGGAAATATTTAAATTGTTTGGTTTTAACAAGTGATCCAGAAATCCTTGAGTTTGTTTTAAACCTATGAATGGATTAAGATCTGAAGTCTTTTCTTCTGATTGTGCTCTTAATAACAAAGGACCCGCTAAAAAAAATATTAGGAAAAATAAAACTAATTTCCTGTTCATAATAATTCTCCTTAGTTTTTGTATATACATATATTTTAATAAATAAATTCTAAAAGTCAAATGTTTTTTGGAACAAAATCTAAAAAAAACACGTTTAAACCTAATAAAATTTGATTTTTTTATTATAATTTATTATACTTTAACCGTAAAATACAATCTTAAAATAGAATTTGAAAAAATAAAGTAGAGGAATTAATATGATTGAGTTTAAAAATGTTTCAAAAAATTATGGACTAACAAAAGCTCTTATTAATGTATCCTTTTCGGTTAAAAAAGGGGAAATTATTGGATTTGTTGGACCAAATGGTGCTGGTAAAACAACTGCTATGAAAATTATCACTACCTATACAGCACCTTCAGCAGGTACTGCCACAGTTGGAGACTACAATGTTCAAAAGAATCCTCTTGATGCAAGAAAACTAATTGGGTACCTACCGGAATCAGTACCTTTATATGATGAAATGCTTGTTTCCGAATATCTTAAATTTATTGGCAATGTACGCCATCTGAACGGAAAACTCAAAAAAAGATACGACTGGGTAGTCCAGGCTTGTGGACTAGAAACCATGTTAGATCGAAAGATTGGAGTTCTCTCCAAAGGTTTCAGGCAGCGAACCTGTCTTGCCCAAGCTTTGATACACGATCCAGAAGTACTCATTCTTGACGAACCTACTTCCGGACTTGATCCTATTCAGATTATCAGTATTAGAAATATGATTAAAGAGTTAGCGCATGAAAAAACTATTATTCTCAGTACCCATATCCTCCCTGAAGTTTCAAATATCTCTGATCGAATCCTGGTTATAAACAAAGGGAAACTTGTTGCTGACGGAACCTTCCAGGAGCTTATTCAGCAGGTGAGCAAATACAGTTCGATATATATGGCAATTAAAACAAACAAAAAAGATTTTGAAGCTACTATTAAAAATATCTCCGAGATAAAAGATATCACTTTTGATCATTCAACCAAACGTGGAGTCACAGGTGCTCATCTATACTATACAGGTAAAATTGATATGACCGAAAAACTTAATGAGCTCATCCAGGAACATAAGTGGAAAGTTACTGAGTTCCATCCGGAAAAACTCTCCTTAGAAAACACTTTTATAAGATTAACCCAATCAAATGAATCTGAAAAAAAAACTGAGACAGGAGGGAATTAAATATGAGAGATATTAGTATTATATTTAAAAGGGAATTTCAAAGTTATTTTTATTCACCCATAGCATATGTATTCAGTATTATATTTATATTTCTGAATACTTCTATTTATATGTTTCATTTCTTTCTTTTGGGAAACGCTGACATGAGATCATTTTTTTCAACTCTTCCTCTGGTTTTAGGAATTATATTCATTCCTGCAATCTCAATGCGTTTATGGTCTGAAGAAAAAAAACTTGGAACCATCGAACTACTTCTTACCCTTCCTATAAAAACCGAACATATAGTATTAGGAAAATATTTAGCAGGATTTATTTTCTACCTTATTGCTCTTGCCGGTACACTGGCTATACCAATTATTCTGTTTATTCTTGGAAAACCAGATTTTGGACCGATTGTAGGTGGATATTTAGGAGCTATTCTCCTGGGCGGTTTTTTTATGTCTATAGGTATTTTTATATCCAGTTTCTTTTCAGACCAAATCGTTTCTCTTATCATCACCAGCCTAATTTGTGGATTCATTACCCTTATCGGATGGCAGTATGTTCCTATGTTAATTGATGGATGGCTTCCGGGACTTGGAACTTTCTTGGATAAATATATTGGAGTAAGCCGCCACTTTAATGATATTGAACGGGGAGTCTTTGATATTAAATCAATAATATACTTTCTATCCTTTACCATGTTATTCCTCTATTTGAACGCTAAAATCTTGGAAAGGAGAAAATACTAATGAAAATATTTGACTATAAAGACCTCAACAAACAATTTGTTATAACTTTTATAACCGGTGCTGTTTTACTCGTTGCTATTATCATAATGGTTAATATGATATTTAATAATATTAATATCGGCAGGTTTGATTTAACCGCCAATAAAATTTATACTATTTCACCTTCAGTACGAAAAATATTTTCAAATCTAGAAGCTCCTATTGAAGCAACCTACTATGTATCTTCTTCAGAAAAAATGCCTACGGAATGGAAAAACCTTGAGCAGGATGTACGTGATCTTCTCAAAGAGTTAGAGTTAGCGTCCAATTCCATGTTTAATTTTAAAGTATTTGATCCTTCAAAGGAAGAAGAGATGGAAGCTTTGCAGGCAAAAAAAGAAAATGAAGAAGATGAATCCTTATTAACTTCTGATAATCAAGAAGATAGAATTACGCATAAAAGAATCGCTACCAGGCTTTATGAAAAAGGAGTAATACCATTTGGAGTTCGTAGTACCAAAAGAGATGAGTTTGCAGTAAAAAGAGTGTATTCCTCTATCGTTCTCTCCTATCTTGATCGAAAAGAGGATGTAATTGCTGAAGTACGTCCCTCAACCTTCGGAAATCTCGAATATGATATCATGTCGCGTATTTACAAATTAATTACCAATAAACGTCCCCACATTGGTTTCTATCCCAGCACACCTGAAATTCCTGAAGAATACAGAAGATACTATCGCGGACAAACTCCTCCTGATCAATATACAGAGGCAGTAAATCTGCTTAAACAAAACGGCTATAATGTTACCAGAACTAATATTAAAAAGGATGATCCCATACCAGAGGATATTAAAACTATGATACTGTTCCTGGATCAACCTCTGAATAAACGACAGTTATATGAAATCGACAAACTTATCCATGATGATGTTCAGGTAATAATGGCTGGTCAGATGTTCAATTATCAGATTATGAGATCTCAAGAGCCAGGAGAGTTTGATCTACAGGGGATGCCCACCCGATTAAATAGTAATGCAATTACTAAAAATTACGGTTTCGAAATTGACGATATGATGTTTATGGACAAAATTACTACCTATATTCAAATACCTGTCTATGAAACCAAAAAAATGGGAATCTTCCAGGTTCAACAACAAAGATATGAACCTGTTACAAAACCTGTATTAATCAGAGTAGAGTCAAACAATATAAATCAAAAATTGTCCATTTCTAATGGAATTGATGCTCTTGCTTACATGTATGGTAACAGATTAATTATCAATGAAAAAATTATCAAAGATAATGACCTCTTTTATGAAACCTTATTCACATCCAGCAATTATTCCTGGACCAGAAGAGCTTACAGTTACAGTGTAGACACAAATCCTCCTGAACCTGATCAAGTTTTAAAACATGAACCTCTGGGAATATATTTGGAAGGGAAATTTCCTGCAAATTATAAAGATAAAAAACCCCCTGCCTGGGAATCTGGTCTAGATGAGAATGAAGATAATCCTGAAGAAAGTGTTATTGATACCTCTGGATTCACCGGTGAATCCAAAGAAAGCAAAATAATATTTTTTGGGTGCAGTAATCTTTTTAAAAATAATATACTTGCTTCCATTGAAGGTCATAAATCACTATTGCTTAATTCTGTAGATGCACTCACACTTGGAGATGAGTTGATACATATCAGATCTAAAAATTTCCAGACCAGAAAAATATCTGAGATTGGAGCTGCTGGTAAGGCTGCTTCCAAAATTTTTGTTATTGGAGTACCCATAGTTATATTTATACTCTCTGGATTCTACATTAATATCAAAAGGAAAAATAAGCAAGGAGTAAACGCATGAAAGAGAAATATTTGAAAATATTTGCTGGAGTCTTGGTATTACTGCT
Organism: uncultured bacterium; assembly: GCA_964442615.1. Lineage (GTDB taxonomy): Bacteria > Zhuqueibacterota > QNDG01 > QNDG01 > CAYUAG01 > CAYUAG01. The sequence goes on along the minus strand of CAYUAG010000056.1, from coordinate 1,144 downwards.
GATCATCTTCTTGGTAACCAAACCTCAAAGAGGGGGAGTCAATATAGAAGAGTTGGTGCAGCATATAATTATTGGGGTAGATAAAGATGACGTAAAATACATCGAAATTTACAAACAAACCGAAACCGAACAACCTGTTCAAATGATTTTTAATAATGAAGAAGATCAATGGAGGATACCGACACATCTTAACTGTAAAGCAAAAAACAGTAAAGTGAATACCTTACTGACCAATCTGCTTGATATGACTGGAAAGGTAAGATCTTCGGATCCTAATCATCATGAAAAATATAAAATTACAGATTTTCAGGGAATTCATATTCTTTTAAAAGATGAAGCTGACAAAACTCTGGCAAATCTTATATTTGGGAAAAAACCAGAAGACCGAAGTTCCTCTTTTGTCCGCTTTGCCGGAAATGACAAAGTTTATTTTGGAGATAAGGACATTCTCTCTGATATTAATATATACAGTGATTTTGATACTTTAACCACCTTTAAACAGAAAAATTTCATTGATCTCTTAGCTGTAAATCAAGACCAGGAAAACTTAGGTCTCATAGGGATTATTTCCGGTAACAAGCAAAGAATTATTAAAAAAGTTGAAAAGGAAGTTGAAGTTACTAAAGACGATTCCATAACTACTACTGAAATGAAAAATGTCTGGGTCCTGCTCAAGAATGAAAAAGAGATCGATCTTGACCAAAAGGAAATCGATAAATTGTTACAAGCAGTGACTAATATTCAAACTCAGGAGTTAGTTGATAAAATCGGGGATTCATTTTCTGATTTAAACAAATCTACAAAATATGGATTCCAGCGTTCACGAAACATTTTAGTATTTAAAAAAGACGAAAAATCCAACCAGCAAAATATTATCTTTGGTAAACAGTATGAGGAGGACAAGGGATACTACATGCAGGTTCAGTATGATAAAGGACTGGTATATAAAGTAGCTAAAAATAAATATGATAAAATCTTTGAATGGATTGATAAACTTTTGGAAATACAATCTGAATAAAATTTAATCTTTACCCCTGTCCCAAGTCGAACTTGGGCGGAAATAAATTTATAACCATCTGTTTACTTTTTAATAAACGGATGGTTTTTTTTATTCAGTAAAGAATGCATAAGGGTAAAGCTGTTA
>CAYUAG010000055.1:23181-25777 GCA_964442615.1 uncultured bacterium | reverse complement strand
TTTCAAAGCTTCAATAGAATGGAAAGATGGAACTATTTCTGGAATTAATCTTTCTGAAGATCCAAATCCAACCGATGTAGAGAGAGTTAAATGTATCCCACAAAATTATTTTGAGACATTATGTAATAATCTAGATTTTAGATTTCAGCAAGAAATCGATAAAGCAATATTTTCTAATATTGAAGAAAGCGATCGTTTAGATAAAACGAATTTTGAGGACCTCATTTCCTGTAAAACTGAAAATATAGATTCTCAAGTAAAATCATTACAGGTGAAAGTAGAAAAGTTGAATAAAAAATTGATTGACTTAGAAAAGAAAACTGAAGATGAGTATAAAGAAGAATTAAAGAAAAGGTTAAAATTGAAAGAAAAGGAGTATAAAACTCATTTCGAAAGTAAACCTAAAAAGGTCCCAAAACCCTCTAAAGAAAAAGCTGATAGTGAATTGAGTAAATTGTATAAGAAAATAGAAAATATTGAAATTGATATTAAAGAAAGTAAAGATAATCTAAAAATAAACAATAACAAGCTTCACAAAATAAAAAATATTAAAGACAAAATCAAAATCTTTTCAGATCAATACGAAGATTTAAAAAGTGAACTATCGCCTATTTTGCAGGAAATTTTTGACATTGATCCCCAAAGTGCTAATAAAATGCTTTCGGGATTACTAAAGTTTAAATATGATTTAAGAAGTATTAACGATTTTGAAGAAAATATCAAGGAGAAGAAAGAAGAAGTTCTTACAAAATTGAAGAAAGATGACTTAAGTAAAGAAGAAAAAAAAGAAAGTTTATACTATAAACTTAATAGAGAGAAAGAAAAAGCAGATTTGTTACAATCTAAGTTAGATGAACCAGCAAAAAAATATCAAGCTTTCTTAAAGAAACATAAAATTTGGAGTAAAAAACATGAAGAAATAAAAAAAGATTTAGATATTATAGGAAAAGATTCAGAATATATAAAGATCTCTCTTGAAGAAGATATTAAGAAAGCAGAAAAAGATAGAAAAAAATTAACTAAACAAATATTCGATCTTCTTGAGGAAAAGAAGTACATTTATAAAGAACTTTATAAACCAGTTATTAATTTTATAGAAGAGGAAAAGAAAAGAAGAAATAAAATGGAAGGTGATGTAAAGAATAATAAGAAGCAAGATGAATTTTTGAATTTTACAGTTGAGTCTTCGCTTTCGAGCAGGTTCTTTAACGAATTTTTATCTTTTATCGATAGGGGAAGAAAAGGTTCATTCCAAGGTGTTACAGAGAGTCAAAAAGAATTAGAGGAAGTAATAAATAAATATAATTTTTCTGAAATTTCGGAGCCGCTTGATTTTTTAGAGGAAATTCTTGTTAAACTTAAAAGCTATGAAGGAAGGAAGTTTAAAATTGAAGATCAGTTAGTAAAAGATAGAACAAAATTGGAATTATATAATTTCCTTTTCTGCCTAAATTTTATAGAAATAAATTTTAGTCTAAAATGGGGGAATAAATCATTGCAAGAATTATCACCAGGGGAAAGAGGGATGCTTCTTCTAATTTTCTATTTGTTAATTGATAATAATGATTGGCCTCTAATAATTGATCAACCTGAAGAAAATCTAGATAATGAATCCGTCTTTTTAACGTTGGTTCCTTATATCAAGAAAGCAAAAGTGTCTAGGCAATTAATACTTGTTACTCATAATCCTAATATTGCGGTGGTTTGTGATGCAGAGCAAATTATTATAGCCGAAATTCAAAAGCAAAATAAAAATAAGGTTTTCTATACTTCTGGTAGTATAGAAAATCCTGAGATAAATAAAAAATTGTTAAATATATTAGAGGGTACAAAGCCCGCATTTGAAAATAGAGGTTCGAAATATCTAGATTTAAGTTTTTAGAAAATGATGGGTTTGGGTATAAATAAGAATATGGATAATTTACCTTCAGTATGGTGTTTAATTAAATTAGCATTTATTTTGAAAAAATTCGAATCGGGTGGACGTCCAAAGGGGGGAGTAAGACATATTGAATCAGGGATTCCAAGCATTGGAGGAGAACATCTTACTTATGATGGTAAATTCGATTTCTCGAAAATAAAATATATACCAGTTAACTTCTTCAATAATTTAACAAAAGGTATTATCAAAAAAGAGGATATTCTTATTGTTAAAGATGGTGCAACTACTGGTAAAGTTTCCTTCGTAAGGGATAGTTTTCCTTATAAAGAAGCATCCATTAATGAACATGTATTTTTAGCTCGTCCTTTTAAAGAAGTAAATAGTCTTTATCTGTTTTATTTTTTTTATTCTCCGTTTGGGCAGAATTATGTTAAGAACAACTTTAGAGGTACCGCTCAGGGTGGAATAAATTTAAGTTTTGCAGAGGAAACAAATATCCCCCTTCCACCTCTCCCCGAACAACACAAAATCGTCGAAAAGATTGAGAAGCTTTTTACGAAATTGGATGCTGGTGTTGAGGCGTTAAAGAAAGTTAAAGAACAGATAAAACAATACCGTCAATCAGTCTTAAAATTTGCGTTTGAAGGGAAACTGACCGCTAACTGGTATCAACAAATGTTAAATGATGAATTAAGAGTTTTGAATGAAAAAGAG
>CAYUAG010000055.1:0-23171 GCA_964442615.1 uncultured bacterium | reverse complement strand
GAAAAAGAGGAACGTTTAAAGATAAAAATTGAAAGTGTGAACTTACCAGAACTTCCAAAAAGTTGGATTTGGACTCAATTAGGAAATATAACGGAACCATCTAAAGAAAAAGTAGATCCAAAAAAAGTTGGTTTTACAAATTATATTGGACTAGAACATATCGAAAAAGATACCAGTAAATTGTTGGGGTATGGGAGTTCGCATGAAGTTCAAAGTTCAAAAACAAAGTTTTATAAAGGGGATGTTTTATATGGTAAATTAAGACCTTATTTAAATAAAATAGTAGTTGCAGATTTCGGTGGTTTATGCTCTACTGATATTTTGGTTTTTCCTAAGTCAAAGAATTTTAACAATAAATTTTTAGCATATAGACTTTTTAGTAAGGATTTTGTGAGGTTTGCAAATTTAGGAATAAGTGGAGTCCAACATCCGAGAACAAGTTTTAATAAAATTTCTCCTTTTAAGATTGCTTTACCTTTACTTCTAGAACAGCAAAAAATCGTAGAAGAAATCGAAAAACGATTTTCGATCGCCGATGAAGTTGAAAAAACGATCGATAAAAGTCTTAAACAAGCGGAGAAACTCAGGCAGAGTATCTTAAAAAAAGCATTTGAAGGAAAACTCACAGAGGAATGGCGAGAACAACATCCGGAACTCGTAAGTGGAGAAAATAGTGCGGAAAAACTTCTTGAAAAAATAAAAAAAGAAAAACTTACAGCAGAAATGAAATCAAAGAGAAGACAGAAAAGAAAAGGAGAGCCAAAACTATCCAGTGGTAGACAGGTTAATGTCAAAGAAACAGGAATAGAATAGTACAGTATATGTGCAGTAATTCACATATAAGGTGAATTATTGTGTAAAAAACATACTTGACTTTTCTAAATATATTGTATATGTTATAATTCAATTAATAAGTGAACTGTTGCGTATAGATTATACTATGGAATATTTATCAGGATTAGGAAAAATTGAAAGAAAAAGGCTAGCTGAGGTCATCCGAGGCACCAAAGGAACTATTTCTGTCAAAGAAGCAGCAGATATACTAGGGATTTTATCAACTGATGCTGCTAAGATGATGGCGCGATGGACTAAGAAAGGGTGGCTTTCACGTGTGCGTCGTGGACTATATGTTCCAATTCCTCTCGAGTCTCGAACAGCTGATGTTCCCTTGGAAGATCCATGGATAATTGCTGGACGATTGTATGCCCCATGCTATATTGGAGGTTGGAGTGCAGCCGAGTATTGGAATCTAACAGAACAAATTTTCCGAACTGTTGTGGTAATGACAAGGCAAAAGCCAAGAGATCGTACCCCAATCATCAAAGGGACAACTTTTATGTTACGCACCATATCTGAAAAAGCTATGTTCGGGATTAAACCGGTTTGGAGAGGGCAGGTTAAGATATCGGTTTCTGACCCAACACGTACAATTCTTGATATGTTAAATGATCCTCGGCTTGGAGGTGGAATTCGATCTGCTGTCGACATGTTTATCAACTACCTGAAATCAGAAAATAGGAATATAGTCCTATTGGTTGATTACGCGAAACGCTTAGGGAATGGAGCGGTTTTTAAACGACTTGGTTTCTTATTAGAGCGTTTTGCTTCCAGCGAAAAGGCTGCAATTAATGCATGTCAGTTAGAACTCACCAAAGGAAATGCAAAACTTGATCCTACACTTGGAATGAATAAGTTAATTACGCGGTGGAGATTATGGCTACCAAAAAGTTGGGTTATATACAATAAGAATAAGGTGGATAGAGTTGATTGATCGTCAAGAGGTTATGGATTTTTCCAAAGAGTTTGGAGTTACTGCAAATGTAGTTGAGAAAGACTATGTAATTGGATGGATATTAGCAGGAATTTCAAACCATGTCGAACTTAGCTCTGATTGGTTATTTAAAGGAGGAACGTGCTTAAAGAAATGTTTCTTTGAAACCTATCGCTTTTCAGAAGATTTGGATTTCACGATAACAAACTATAAATACATCGATCAGAATTTTTTAAATCACACATTTCGAGATATTGCTGTTTGGGTTTACAATAAAACTGGTATTGAAATCCCACAGGACAACATTAGATTTGACATTTACGAAAATCCACGTGGAAATTTATCGGCACAAGGGAGAGTTAGTTATAGGGGGCCAATGCAACCACGAGGTGACTTACCGCGCCTTAAATTAGATATAATGGCTGATGAGGTAGTAGTTTTAGATTCTGCTAGCCCTGAAGTACATCATCCTTATTCTGACAGACCAGAAGAAAGAATTCATATCCGAAGTTATTGTTTTGAGGAACTCTTTGCAGAAAAAATAAGAGCCTTAGGAGAGCGTTTAAGACCACGGGACCTTTATGATGTGGTTTATTTATATCGTCATGATAATATAAGATCAGATCGTGTTCTCGTATTGAGTACGCTTAAAAAGAAATGTGAATCCAAAAAGATCCCAATCCCGACAATAGAAATTCTTGAAAACAAAACAGAACGCACCGAGTTAGAGAGTGAATGGGAGAATATGTTGGCGCATCAGCTACCTGTTTTACCTCCATTTGAACAACTTTGGCAGGAACTTGAAATGGTATTCGGGTGGCTGTATCAAACTGTAGAAAAAGTAACACTTTCTCCAATACCACTTATGGGCAAAGTAGTTGATGAGACATGGGAACCACCTTTTATGTCTCAAGCCTGGCATACAACTATCCCACTTGAAGTAATACGCTTTGCTGCAGCGAATCGACTGTGTATTGATTTAGCGTATCAAGGTACTCATCGCTTAATAGAACCCTATTCTTTGCGTAGGACACGTACTGGTAATCTGTTATTATATGCGGTAAAGCATACAACAGGGGAAGATAGGTCTTACAGGATTGATCGGATTCAGGGTGCTGAGGTTACAAAGGTGCCATTTACCCCACGATATGTAGTCGATTTGACTGCTTCAGGTCCGATTTCAGCTCCACCCACAACACATCGGTCATCAAAATTTGATAGCTTAAGATCACGAAATACAAAATCGTCTCGTAGGCAATCAAAGAGTATATCCTCGCATTTAGGGCCAAAGTATGTTGTAGAATGTGGTTACTGTGGAAAAAGATTTATCAGAAAGACAAACAATACTAAATTAAATCCACATAAAGACAAGCACGGTTACCCATGCCCTGGGCGGTCAGGTTACATGGTTGACATTAAGTTTTAGGAAGGCTTATGAGTTCAGCAGCTATCGTTCAAAAATTCTGGAATTATTGCAATGTGCTAAGAGATGATGGTGTTAGTTATGGGGATTACGTGGAACAGCTTACATATCTTTTGTTTTTAAAAATGGCTGATGAAATGTCAAAACCTCCTTTTGAAAAACCTTCCACCGTACCTATGAAATTCAACTGGGAGGCTTTGGCTAAAAAAGATGGTGATGCTCTTGAAGTTCAATACAGGCATACTCTTGAGAATCTGGGAAAAGAAAAAGGTATGCTGGGTATTATATTCAGAAAGGCGCAGAATAAAATTCAAGATCCGGCAAAGTTAAAACGGTTGATTGAATTGATTAACGAAGAAACCTGGATAGGTTTAGATGTTGATGTTAAAGGAGAAATATACGAAGGACTTTTGCAGAAAAATGCAGAAGATGTTAAAAGCGGTGCAGGGCAGTACTTTACCCCCAGACAATTAATAAAAACAATGGTAGAAGCCATAAATCCAAAACCAGGTGAAACAATTTGTGATCCTGCATGTGGAACAGGTGGTTTTTTCCTGGCGGCCTATAGTCATATAGCAAAACAGAATTTAGATGAAGAGCAGAAGAAATTTTTAAAATTCGATACATTTACCGGATGGGAGCTTGTCGATAATACGGCAAGACTATGCGTGATGAATTTATATCTGCATGGTATTGGTGGAAAAAATAGCCCTGTTAGTGTTAGTGATAGCCTTATGACCGCCCCTGAGAAAAGATTTGATATTGTTCTTACCAATCCACCTTTTGGAAAGAAAAGCAGTATTACAATATTTAATGGTGAAGGTAAGCCGACTAAAGAAGCAATTTCTTACGAACGTTCCGATTTCTGGGCTACTACTTCCAATAAACAACTAAATTTTGTTCAGCACATTAAAACCATTCTTGATATTAATGGCAGAGCTGCGGTAGTGGTTCCAGATAATGTGCTTTTTGAAGGTGGAGCAGGGGAGACTGTGAGAAGAAAATTATTGCAGGAATGCGATCTGCATACACTTTTAAGATTACCAACCGGTATATTTTACGCTCAGGGAGTAAAAGCCAATGTTATATTTTTTGATAAAAAAGCAGCCAGAGAAAAACCATGGACTCAAAAGTTATGGATATACGACCTGCGGACTAATAAACACTTTACGTTAAAGGAAAATCAGTTACAATACGAAGACCTTAAGGATTTTATTAAATGCTACAATCCTGAAAACAGGCATGAAAGAAAAGAAACAGAAAGATTCAAAGTTTTTAGGTATGATGAGTTAATTAAGAGAGATAAAGTAAGTCTTGATATTTTCTGGTTGAAAGATGAAAGTATAGAAGATCTGGAAAATCTACCTGATCCGGAAATACTGGCAAGTGAAATTGCTGAAAATCTTGAATCAGCCCTTAACCAATTCATTGAAATATATAAAGATCTAAAGAAAAAATGATAAAATAAAATTTCCAAAATGCGATACAATAATTTCAGCAATTTTTTAAAAAAGAGATATGGTGAGAAAGTATGGAAGATCTCTCTGCATGCAGGATTTAGTTGTCCTAACCGGGATGGTAGTTTAAGTAACAGTGGCTGTATTTACTGTAATAATGAAGCCTTTAATATCCAGGTGGGGAAGAATAGTAAATCAATAGATAATCAAATTGTCAGCAGTATAGAGAGACTGAAAAGGACCAGAAAAGTCAATAAATTTATTGCCTATTATCAAACTTATACCAATACCTATGCACCAGTTGATACTTTAAAGAAAACGTATGATACTATCTTAAAATACCAGGAAATTGTTGCGCTTTCCATAAGCACACGTCCAGATTGTGTGGATAAAGAAAAACTTGATCTCATTGAAAGTTATTCCCATAAGATTGATGTATGGCTGGAGTATGGTCTTCAGTCAATCCATAACAGTACCCTTAAGGAAATAAATCGGGGACATACTTATGAAGACTTTCTTAAAGCAGTCAGGTTAACCACAAAGAGAAATATTTCTATATGTGTACATGTTATCGCCGGTCTACCCGGGGAGAGCAGAGATGATTTTTTAAAAACAATTCAGGCTGTTGCTGTATTGGATATCAATGGAATAAAATTTCATCCTCTTCATGTATTGCGAAATACGGTTTTGGAAAACATGTATAAAAAGGGTCAAATTAAACTATGGGGAGCTGATGAGTATGCGGAGGTTGTTTGTGATGCTTTGGAAATGCTCCCTGAAAAAATTGTCATACAAAGACTTACTGCTGATGCTGTAAAAAATATACTTATTGCACCTGAATGGTGCAGTAAGAATAAAAAAATGGAAGTAGTAGAATTAATTAATAAAAAACTGGAAGACAGAAAGACCTATCAGGGATATGGATATAAGTGATGTATATTTTTTTACTTTCAGTAAATTATTATTTTTTAATAAATATATGGAATACAATTAGGGTTCATTGTTTTTAACAAGTAATGATAATGATATTTTTTGAAAAAATGAGACCTGTAATATACTTCTTTTTAATCCTATCAACTTCTCTATGGAGCAGTGAACCTCCTTTTAACCGGGGAGTAAATTTAAGCGGATGGTTTCAGAAATCAAGTGCACAGGAAATTCATTTTACTAAATTTACCAGAGATGACCTTGCTGATATCAAAAGTCTGGGTTGTGATGTTATCAGACTGCCGCTTAATCTGCATTATCTGACAGGCGGAGCACCTGATTATACTGTTGATCCCCTATTTCTCAATTTTCTGGATCAGGTGGTGGGCTGGGTAGAAGAGCTTGAAATTCATCTTATACTTGATAACCATACTTTTGATCCGGCAGAGGTAACTGATCCCCATATTGATAAGGTATTAATACCAGTTTGGACGCAGATGGCTGAACATTACAAAAATCGCACAAATTTTATTTACTATGAAATCCTCAATGAGCCGCATGGAATTTCGGATGAAAAGTGGGATGAGATTCAACATCAGGTTGTGAATGCAATTCGGGAAGTTGATAAAAAACATACAATCATAATTGGTCCTGCAGGGTGGAACAGCTATTACAATCTTGATAATATGAGTGATTATGGGGATGATAACTTGATTTATACCTTTCATTTCTATGATCCCTTTATCTTTACTCATCAGGGAGCAAGCTGGACAGATCCTTCCTTAGTATCTTTATCAGGCATACCTTTTCCCTATGATGCTTCTGAAATGCCTGATTTTCCCCCTGAATTGGAAGATACCTGGATAGAAGAAGCTTTTAATGATTATGAAAATACCGGTAAAGTGAAACATGTAAAAGAGTTAATTGATATTGCCATTGATTTTAAAAATAGTCATGATGTTCCTCTGTTTTGTGGAGAATTTGGTGTATTTAAAATCAATAGCAGTAATGAGGACCGGGTATCCTGGTATTCTCAGATAAGAAAATATCTGGAGGAAAACGGTATAGCCTGGACCATATGGGATTACAAAGGAAGCTTCGGTCTTTTTGAAAAGGAAACCAGTGAGTTATTTGATTATGATCTTAATACTGATTTGCTTGAGGCTCTGGGATTAAATGTTCCTTCTCAGCAGGAATTCATAATTGAACCAGATACCACTGCCTTTAATCTGTATTTGGATTATATTGGTCAGAAAATAGCAGAATCAAGCTGGACCGGTAACGGGAGTTTGAATTACTATTATAGCGATAATCCTTTTCAGGGAAAATACTGTATTCATTGGACAGGGGTAGACCAGTACTGCACTATTGGATTTGATTTCGGACCGAACAAAGATTTAACTGAACTTGTGAACCATGGTTATATTATTGATTTCCGGGTAAAGGGTGATATACCAGGAAGTAAGTTTGATATTCGATTTGTTGATACTAAGACCGATGATCCCGAGGATCATCCCTGGCGCATGGATTATATTATTGATGAAAAGTTAGCAACTTGGAATAATGAATGGTACCATGTACAAATTCCTTTGAAAGAATTTTCTGAACATGGTTCCTGGGATAAAGGATGGTATAATCCAAGAGGGGAGTTCTCCTGGGCTGAAACAGATGGTTTTGAGATAGTAGCAGAATACAGTGATCTGCAGGGAGTAAATTTTTATTTTGATAATATAATGGTAGCTGATAGTTCCCAAACCAGAGTTAAAAAAAATATAGCATCAATCCAAAAGGTTAAACTGTATCAAAATTATCCTAATCCTTTTAATCCTCTTACTACAATTTGTTTTTATCTCCCCAGGTTTGAAGTGGTGGATTTAACAATATTTGATCTTATAGGTCGAGTAGTAGAGATGGTTATAGATAATCAGGTACTTTCTGGTTATCAAAAAGTGGAATGGCATTCTGCAAAATTACCCAGTGGTATTTATTTATGCCGGTTGAAAACAGAACAGTATACAGAAGTAATTAAATTATTATTGCAAAAATAAATTTGAAATAATATTCTTTTGTTTTGAAATAATAATTTTTCATAATTTTACTTGCCAAACTTGGAGGAGATATACCAGATACACACTTATCTACGATTATTGAAATTTGTCTGCAATTGGAAACAAAAGCAGAATTTGCTTATCAATTATATGAAGGAGGAACAAAAATGAAGAAAGTGATTTTTTGTATTTTATTGACAATTATTCTTTTAAGCGGAGTTTGTCCGGCCCAGTTTTTTCCAACTGAAAAATTAGCTCATACTTATTCAATTGTCGCAAAAGATGCTGAGACTGGTGAAATGGGAGTGGCAGTTCAGTCTCATTGGTTTTCTGTAGGATCAATTGTATCCTGGGCAGAATCCGGAGCAGGAGCTATTGCTACCCAGTCTTTTGTCAATGTTTCTTTTGGACCAAAGGGCCTTGAGATGTTAACACAGGGTAAGAGTGCTGAGGAGGTTTTGCAGATCCTGATTACCTCTGATGAGGGGAGAGATTATCGCCAGCTTGCCATTGTTGATTCCCATGGGGAAGTGGCAGTGTATACTGGTAAAAAATGTATAGCTGAGGCTGGTCACATTAAAGGAGATCATTTTTCTGTTCAGGCAAATATGATGCTGAATAATAGGATCTGGCCTGCCATGGCAGAAACCTACAGACAAAATATAAATGAACCACTTGCAGAACGTTTAATTGCTGTACTGGAAGCTGCAGAAGCTAGTGGGGGAGATATTCGGGGACGTCAGTCAGCTGCAATAGTAGTTGTTAAGGGAGAGTCTACAGGTAAGCCCTGGGAAGATAGATTGATAGATCTCCGGGTGGATGATCATACCAATCCGGTTAAAGAGTTGAAAAGGTTATTAAAACTTTATCGCGCCTATGAACATATGAATGCAGGTGATGTTGCTATAGAAAAAAATGATATTGAGACTGCATTAGGTGAATATCGGGCTGCAGAAAAAATGTTTCCTGAGAATCTGGAGATGAAGTACTGGCATGCTGTATCTCTGGCAAATTCTGGAATGATTAAGGAAGCTCTTCCAATTTTCAAGCAGGTGTTTTTAGAGGATGAGAACTGGAGGTTGTTGACCAAGAGGCTCCCAGCTGTTGATTTGTTGAGTGTTGAAGAGGATGATTTAAGAAAGATTGTAGAATTGAAATAACGTTTATGTTTACGGGTGCAAACAACTCGTATCGTCTGAAATGCAGACCGAGCGAATCGGGCGGACACGGTAACATTTTCACTGTAAAGCAGTTAATGAAAGCTGTTTGCGTCCAAGGCATAAACAACATAGTTAGAAAAAACGAACTGTTTACATCCCGTGCAGCACCAGGCTTCAACCACACGTTGCACTCAGACTTTTCTGATTTTTTATTCCTATATCTGCTAAGTGATCTGGATTTGAGGGTTCATGAACATTTTGTCTTAAAGTCTGGTGCAACTCTTGTTTTTTAGCACATTTTTGTGTTGACTTTACTGTCTTTTTAATGTATATTTAAATGTTCGTTAATAATTCTTCCCGGAGGTCATTATGTATTCCGTTGATATCAAAAATATTAAACCACTTACAGATTTTCGTAATCATATAAAGGATTACATTGAAGAACTGAAAATTAATAAAAAGCCAATTATACTTACTCAACGTGGTAAAAGTGCTGCGGTTTTACTCGATCCTGATAAATTTCAAGAACTACAAGACCAAATTGAATTTATGCGAAAAGTCGCACTTGGTTTAGAAGATGTTAAAAATAAACGATTACATACGTTTAATGATATTATGAATAATGTGGAGAGTATTATCTCCCATTCTATCAAACAATGAAGATACATTTTACAACGAGATCAAGATCCGACATTTTAGACATCGTTTATTATATTTCCCAAGACAATCCTCAAGCAGCAGGGGAATGGGCTAATTCCATATTTGATTCAGTCAAAAGTCTCAAAAAAATTCCTGAATTAGGTCGGATTGTGCCAGAATATTCTGAGGATACTATTAGGGAAATAATTAAAGATCAATACCGTATTGTATATAAAATTGACCAACTTAAAAAAGAAATCTATATTCTTACAGTACACCACTCTAAACGTCTTATGATTTAATTGATGTATCAGGTAGAGGAGATCACGGGCCTTGCGGCTCGATTCCACCTCAGAACCGTACGTTTACCCTGTGAGATGTCAATATGAATAATAATCTCACGAGGTGAAGTTTCCCATCATACGGTTCAAGCGTTTCAAAGGTTGTCCAGGTGGTACAACTCGACAACTTACCTCTTTAAGTCAACATCAGTCTCATTTGTCTGGCAGACAACTCCCTCCAAAGCTTTGCCTCCTTATCATGCTTTCGTACCCAAAAGTATCTCGCATACTCTGGCAAATAAGGATTGTGCTGTCAAAGATATCTTTCACCTTTGATATATTCATTGTAGAACTTTGTTCACCTCTATGATCCCTGATATATCTAATAAATAATCTTTTGCTCCGCGTGTCCCTATCACCATCAAGCAAACCAATATCTGGATTACTGTGTGCCCTAGTCCCCCAATCAATACCCAATCAAGTTGGGCACAAGGTTGAGGGCATGCTTTAGGTTGTACTTACTTCATTCAATACTAACCTGACTTATAGATTGTACCACACGAGTTTTGTTTCAGTGTAACCTATTATCCAAGGGCACCAATCGAGTGTGATTTTGAGTGAAAATATCTTTAACATCAGCCAATCTAAAAAAATATTTATGTTTCAGTCAAGCAGTTCACTGAGCTTTTTACGAAGTTCCTCTCCCCTTAGGTTTTTTGCAATGATTTTTTGATCTTTATCCATGAGGACTGTATGGGGAATAGACTTTACTCCGTAAAGATCAGCTGCTGAATTATTCCATCCTTGCAGATCTGATACATGATGCCAGGTTAGACCGTCATCTTCAATGGCTTTAATCCAGTTTTCTTTTTTAGTGTCCAGAGAAACACTGAGAATAGTAAAGTCCTTATCTTTGTAATCATTATAAAGCTTTACTACTCTAGGACTCTCATATCTGCAGGGACTGCACCAGCTTGCCCAGAAATCAATAAGAAGATATTTCCCTTTGAGAGAGGACAGTGATAGAGATTCACCATCCGGTGTATTCAAGGTAAAATCTGGAGCTGTATTGCCAATTTGCACCTTGGATAGAGTTTCAACTCTATTTTTTAAGGTCTTTACATATTCGGACTCTGCGATTGATGCATCAAAATTATCGGTAATTGCTTTTAATTCATCAAAGGTGAGCGTATGGAGAAGGTTCACCAAAACCAGATATGGTCCCACCACATTTGAACTGTTTTCAGCTACCAGTTCTTTAATCTTTTCATTTCTTTCCTTATTGAGCTGACTCCATTTTTCGTTTATTTCAGACATTAATGTTTCATTTCCATCTTTTCTGGCTTCATTGTATTGTTTGTACAGATTTTGCTGTATTACAGCAAAATCTCTAAGTTGATACCCTGCTGCATTCAATTTATCCTGAGTCTTGGAGCCAGTTACATATACCTGATAAAGACTGTCAATATGGCCCTTTATCAGGATTTCAGAGGCTTCAACAAAAAAGTTTATTGGTTTTTTTTTATCAGCAATTTTGAGGTAGTATATTTCTGGAGAATTAATTTTTCCAGTAAAAGTAAAATTTCCTGCCTTCATTTGAGTAGAGTCAATAGTAACATATTCTCCTTCACTTTTTTTCTGGAGTACTACTTTACCTTCGGTAATACCATTGATTTTCCCCGAAATTGTATAGGATGACGGTTTTTGTGAGCATCCTAACAGAATAAGTATTACTAGAGAAATAATTGAGGTTTTTTTCATTTGTTAACTCCTTATGGTCACTAGGATTTGATATTTTGTGCTCATTTCATAAAATTTTGATACTATTGTTTTTATGAAGTTGTTTTTTACTATTGTAAACAATGTAATAAAAAATTTTATTTTTCCAAAGATTTTAATATTTGATTAATATCATTGGTTACCAGTATAGTATGCCAGGAGTAAATAAACAAGGTTATTTATCCTGCTGGAATGAGAAGGAGTAATCATTATTCGGGATTATCTAAAAAGGGTAAAGCTTATAAAACCACAGAGTGCACAGAGAAGTACATAGAATCATATAAAGTAATTATAAACGAAGCATTATCCTTTGTGCTTTCATATATTACTCTGTGGTTTCTTTGGTTATTTCCTTCTTTTCAGCTTAGGAAAGTATTCTTCATCTCTATGTAATGATAATCGAAATCCTGTCAGCATTTTTTGGTTACTTGATTACTTCAATGCTTTCCAATTGCCAACAGCACTAAGAATAGGTGGTAGATAAAAAATAGTAATAAATCCCAGGTACAAGAGTCCATTAGTCAGGGAAATAAACATAATACCAATTCCAGCTATTATTGAGAATCCACTTACAATACAGAGTCCGTAAACAGCGTTTCGTTTCTCTTTTCTCAAACCCTTACCACAGTGGAATATGAGCAGGGCGATAAGGATTTGAACTACTGCACCCGATATATTCAATAGGTAATCATGACCCTGTCCCAGACTAAACAAAGCACCAAGGACTGCAAATACTATTGATATTACACTCACCACCATGATTATCAGACCATAGATACGTATGACTTTAGTATTGCTGCCTTTACTTTGAGTAATCCCCATTATCCAGGCATGTATAAGAATAGTGGTCAGAAAACAGGTTCCTACTCCCAGAAAAAGGGCACTTCCCAGAGATCCATACCCACGCCAGATAGCAAACACCAGGGAACCGAAAGCAAGCATGGTAGTCAGGGTAGTAAGTAAGATGGCCTTACCAGTACTGGCAAAGACTCTGGGTATAGCACTTTTCCCTTCGGCAAGCCATCTGTGTACAATGTGAACTCCATCATCAATACCTATTCCTATAATCATGGGCAGTCCCATAACATTAATTACCGTGAACTGCATTCCTGTCAGTTTCATCAGTCCAATCATCCATAGAGTTCCGGTAAGAAGAGGAACCATAGCCATGAGAGCATATTTAGGATTTCTGAAATCCAGCCAGAGTAAACCAAACACAATGAAAAGTGTAAGTATCAAAGCATTGCGGCCGTCTTTTCCGATTATATCAAAAAGTGAATACATAACTGGAGCCATACCTGTTACTCTTTCACTCACCTTTTCCATATTAATAACAAATTTTTCCAGCAGTTCGATGTTTTTCCACATATTAATGGAAGGATATACAGTGACAAGAAATTTTGATCTATCTTTATCAGCATATCTATCAATTATTGAAACCGGGAGATCTTGCAGTGCCCATTTTTTTGCTGAACACATTTCAAGAACAGTTTGTTTATAATAGGGGGAAAAATAGTTTTGATACTCTGATAAACTTTCAGCAGTTTTGTTTTTGTTGCTGTTTAGGGCAGTTATAAGATTTTCAATGATATTCACTGGATTTTTTTGGATTGGATCACCAACAATTTTTTTGCATTTATTATCAACTTTATCCTGACCTCCCAGAAAAGCCATATCCTGCATCTCCATAACATTCCAGCTTAAGCGCTGCAGCTCTTTTGTTAATTTATCCAGATCAGGAATAGAAATTTTTCTGGAAATTTTTGCATTTTTCATTTTAGAGGATATTTCCTTAATATAGAGTAGCCGTTTTTGCATCTCCTTCTCAGAGGGAAGATAGAGTGAAATATCCTCAACCATAGCAACTTGATTAATGTCTTTGTACTTTTCAGCTATGTCTCTTGATTGATCAGGAGAATCAGTTGTTATGAGGGCATAGTCCATAGCAAGATCAAATTTTTCCATTATGGTGTCCTGAAGGATTATGGAAGGAAGGCCTTTTGGTTCCATATTGAGATAGTTATAATCAAAAGTAATTTTTGCTGCCATAAATATCATAAAAAGAGTGATTAAAATTGAGGCAGTAAAAGACCAGATGTAGTGTTTGGAGAGAAAATTTCCTGAGGTACCGAGGAATTTAAATGAAATATCTCTAACCTCTTTTTTTCTTTTTCCTAGTTTTTTTTCTTTTTTTCTCTCCCTAAATACAAAAAATATGGGAAGAAGTAAAAATGTTACTCCAAGAATTGCAATAAGACCAAATCCGGTTACCAGTCCCATTTCCTTCATACCCCGGGAACTGCTGATAGTAAGGGAAAAAAAAGCACAGGCAGTAGTAAGACCACCGGTGATAATTCCTTTTCCACTCTTAAGAAATGTCTCTTGCAGCGATTCCAATATGGAACCCCCGGCTGCTCTGGTTTCAGTAAAACCTGAGATGAAATGAATTGAAAAGTCAATCCCCAGACCAAGTAGAATGACTGCCATCATCTGGGTCATAATATTTAATTGACCAACAATCATAACTGCTGCTCCCATAGCCCAGAGAATTCCAATTAATAGATTGATCATTGCAAACAAGGGAGCAACCCACATACGAAAAGCAATAATGATCATGATTAAAACTAAAATTCCTGCAATAATTGTGGTATAGTTGGAACTTTCCATTCCGTACACCATTTCATCTCTCATTAGTGGAATAGATCCTGTGAGGCCGGCCTCAACCTGGGGAAATTCCTTTAAAGTATGGTCCACAATTTCCTGAGCTTTATCAGTTCCCCTTACTACTAAATCTATATCCATCATGGAAAAATTTGGAATAACATTCAGAATAAGAGCATTCTCATCATAGGATTTGAAATAGGGATCTCCCATTAAAATATGATCAACACATTTTTTTACTTTTTCCTGGTTCGGGTTTCCGGATTTCAGGGAGTTCTGTAAATTTTCAACCATATTTTGAATACCGTCTAAAAACATGACTGCATTGTCTTCTTTTTCTCGGGTTGAAATTGATTCCTCCTTGCCCACATACTCTTTTTCCATGGAATTATTAAGATTCTCTATAAAAGGAATCAGGTCAGGATTTATAAAAATATCTTTTATATTTTTTAAATCATCTTCTTTAATGAGCATGAGTGCATGCTTTTTCATAAAATCAACTTCTCTTTTATAATCCACTCTTTGATATAAAGCCTGTTCCTCAGTACTATTCTTGGGAGTATAGGTTGCTTTAAGAAGTCTGGGTTCAAGTGTATCAGCAAATTTTTTTATTGTATTTTCTTCACCTCTAACTAATACAACAATACTGGAAGCCGAATTAAAATCCTTAAGAATCTTATCATATTCTATTGTATGTGGATCATCTGAGGGAAGCAGATCCGACCATCTCATAGTTACAGAAAGTTGGCTGGCAAATCCTGCAAATATGAGGGTGATGATCAATGCTATTGCAGTCATTTGCCAGGGATGATGAGCATGTGCTTGAGCCAATTTTTTAAGTAGTCTATCTCGCATGATCTAAATTCTCCTTTATCTTTAATTTTTTAAGTTTTACAACTGGCTTCGTTTTTTAAAGGGGCAGGATCTATTATTACATGCGGGACATAGAGAGAGTGGAATAAACATCAGGATTGCAATTATCAGAAGCCAAAATACAATTAAGCTAGTTAGATGAAATCGAAGCCAAAACTGAGGTACACCAACAACAAGAAGAAATGAGATTGTTACAATAGTTATTTCAGTTTTGGTGTAACGATCTATTTTGCGATCAAAGAGCATTGCTACTTTACCTGGTAGTACATGAGGACAGTTTTTTTTACGGGGACACTTGCTACAGAATAAAAAGATAATCGCAGAAGCAGAAATAAAATCAATACTGAGATATATAAATCCCCACATAACTGATTCTGTAAAAATCATAACAGCAGCAGTGACAGTTGCTATGCCTAGTAAAATCAGGACTGATATTCCATAAAATTTTTGTTTCATTATATTCCTCTCCATTAATAAATTGTAGTTCAATTTTTTATCTTGTTAGTTAGATACATTTTATAGATACCATTGATCATTATCATTTCAAGTTACTTCTTACTTTATCTCAAGGGGTAAATTTTACTTAAGAATTTACTCAAAAACACAAAGGTATTATGAAAAACAATACATTGTACTTCTAATCCATTCTCCTGAACCTCTTAGTGTTCTTTATGGCTGGGTGTGATAAATCAATAGTGATAGTTTGTAGCTTAAATTTATTCATATTTCACAACCATCATTAATCATGTCTTTCTCATATTTTCTGTGGATTTTTTGTTAGTTTCGTAACCTTGTGATTTCACCTGCTTATTTTTTTTCATGTAACTTTAAAATAATTTTATTTTTTGACCGACCAGCCGGTCAATATTAATTAGAAATATATTACCTTTTTAAGCTATCAATAACCATACCTCCTAATGATTTAATTGCTTTTTTTAGATCAAACACATCTTTGTCAACAATCCACTGAAGCATCAAGCCATCCAGTGCCCCGATAATAATTGAAGAGGTGAGATGAGTATCAATTTTACGAAATTCCTTTTCAACAATACAATCGTCAAGAAGGTTCTGTATCATTAGTCTGTATTCTTGATACATAGTTTTTAGATCAATTCTGATATCTTTTTGTTTGTTTTTAATGCCCTCTGCCCAGAAATCAAGAATAACCTCCATGAAATCCATAAAGGGAGAATCAAGAAAATCTATCCAGGCATTGAAAAAAGCTTTAAGTTTTTCCAATGGATCAAAGATGTTATATATTTTTTTAGCAATAGTAGTATTAATTTCGTCCATAAATAAGTAGAAAGAATTGAAAATTAGTTCGTCTTTACTTTTAAAATATTCATAGATCGTACCTTTCCCTATACCAGCATTTTTAGCTATCCCGGATATTTTTGCTTCTCTAAAACCCTTATCAGCAAATTCTTTTATGGCAGCATGTAAAATTTTATATTTTTTTTCTTTTTTGTCAATAATTTTGGGCATAAGCATCTAATCATATTTGACTGACCAATCAGTCAAATAAAAATACTAAAATTTTTTTAAGATGTCAAATTTTTTTTAGATTTTATTTACCATTCATTAGTGCATATATTTAAGAATTATTCAGCAATTTAAAAATTCTATAAAAGTCTTGACAATGTTATAATTCTTTTTTATTTTATAAAGGAACTTATTGTTGGTAATTTCGTTTAAATTAGTAGGTTTAAATAAATTTTGGAGGCCTATCATGAATTTAAAAAAATTAACATTAGTTGTTTTATCTTTACTCATTGCGGCCTTCTTTACTGGTTGTTATACCAGGATTATGATACCGCATTCTAATTATAGTTACAGGGATTATCCAAATTACGATAATTATAATTATGATGAGTATGATGAGTATTATGATGAATATGATAATGAATATGATTATTATGACGAAAGACCTCGTACCATAATGAATTTTTATGGCGGTTACTGGCCTGGTTATTATGGGTTTGACTTTTATTATTATTCACCCTACTGGCATCACTATTCATTCTGGAATCCCTACTCATACGGGTATCCTTGGTACCGGAATCCTTATTACTATGGATATGGATATCGGTATAACAGGTATTATTCATACTGGAATGATCCTTACTGGTATTATTACTCCGGATATTACGGTGGTTATTATGATGGTTACGGTTATACCTATTTTGAGGATAAAACAAAACGCCCCTTTCGGGAAAGATCAGGAGAAATTGTACGCAGAGCAAGTAGTACATCGTCTGGAGAAGGTTCAAATAGTAGCATATCTTCTGGTTCAGAACGTTCTTCATTTCCAGTAAGGTTGGCAAGTGATACCAGACTGGCAAGATCTTCTCAAAGTTCGATTACTAATTCATCTGACAGAACAAGTAGTAGCAGAACATCTTCTTATCGTTCTACCCAAAGAAGAAGTAATACTAATGTTCACACCAGCAGCAGAAATATAACCCGAAGAAGAAGTGCACCATCATCTTCGGGAAATAGTAGAAGCAGCCGGATAAGAAGCACTCGCAGTTCAAGTTCCAGAAGTCCTTCCTATAATAGTAGTAGCAGAAGTAGAAGCAGTGGTGTGCGTAGTTCCAGTAGTTCTAAATCCAGTAGTTCATCTTCGGTTAGTAGAAGTTCTTCCTCACGGAGTTCTTCTTCCAGTTCAAAATCAAGCAGTAGATCATCCAGCTCAAGTTCAAGTAGAAGTTCTAGTAAAAAGAAATAAGTATTAAAGTTTTATTTTTTATCTGGAGCAAATAGAGAAAAGTGAGGTGAGTTGGCAATTTTTCACCATGACCTCAACAAATATATCTTTATTCCGGTTGCCACTAATGAACTTATAAACTTCCACTGTAGTGTGTTTTTAAGAATATACTGATACTTAATTATATACTATTCGTATGCTATTTTTTAAATTAATGAATGGAGTAAATAAATGAAGAAATTAATACTTGCAATGTTACTCTTAAATATTAGTTTTTTATATAGTCAATATGTACCCAATACCCCTTTTACTACAGGACACAGGATTGAAGTCGGAGCACGACCTTTCAGCCTCGGCGGTGCATATACAGCAATTTCTGATGATTACTATGCCCTGTTTTATAATCCGGCAGGTTTAGGTCAGATTAAAGATTTTACTTTTTCCGGAACCTTTTCAAATTTCCAGATTACCGATAAAGTCACTTTTTTTGAATATGATTCAACTACAGATGCTTCTTTTTCCAAGATTAATTCCTTTGGGGCTGCCATACCTCTGCCCACCACCCAGGGAAGTTTAGTGATAGGAATTGGTTTTAATAGGGTGAGGGATTTTGGTAAAGAGCTTATAAGTGCTCAAAATGTACCAGTTATATTAACAAGTCCAGTAGTAATCAATTCAACCGAGTATTTGGTAGATTTTGATGTTTTTGATAGTGCAGAAGAGTTTCAGAAAGGTGAGTTATCACAAACATCAATTGGTGCATCCATAGAAGTTGCTCCAGATCTTTTTGTGGGTGGAAGTATCAATTTTTGGAGTGGCATAAAGGAATATACCTGGAAACTGACTGAAATTGGTGGTGTTTATGATGTGAATATTGATACTGATGGAGATAGTAATTTTGATACAACTACAACCTATATGTTATCAGATTATATGAAACGTGAATATTATAAACAAGAGTTTTCTGGTATAAATTTTTCTCTTGGATTTCTTGCCAAAACCCAAAATCAGAATTTTGCTGTCGGCGGAGTGATAAAATCACCAGTTAATTTAGAAGCCAAAGAGGATTGGGAAGTATTCATCAGAGAGACTGTTTATTCCGGATATGAACCAGTACCGGATACTACTATAACCGATTATGGAAGATTTAAAGTAAGATCTCCCTGGATTTTTAGATGTGGGGCAGCTTTTAAACATAAATTTATTCGAATTTCTGGAGATATTGAGTTTAAAGATTACAGCCAAATTGAATTCACAACTGAACCAGCAGTTGGCTCTAAATATGAAGAGAATAAATATCTTCGCAGAAATCTGGAAAATATTTTTGATTATGCTATTGGAGCAGAGTTTCTAGTACCAGGTCTGCAGAATTTTGATTTAATTCTAAGAGGTGGGTACAATGTAAAAAATTCACCTCTCAGGAATGCCAGATCTTCCTGGGATAGAACTACCTTTACCTACGGAGCAGGTATAGTATTCTCAAAGAAATTTTCCCTTAATATCGCTATTGGCAATACTTCCTGGATATATGAAGGCCCCAGTAGTGATTTAATAGAGAAAGAGAATATTGATTTACAAGAGATTCTTATTGATATTTCCTATACTATTTAAGAGTTGGATTTTTGTTTCCCATGAAAAAAGCAATAGTATTAATACTGATTATTATTTTTTCCAGCCATCTTGGAGCCCAACCGGGCAGCCTTTTTCTTGATATTTTGATTGATGTACCAACTGCAAAGATTCTAGAATCAGGTCAAATTCAATCACAGCTGAGAATGTATAATAAGGGTGGACTTTTGTCCACTCTTTCTGTTGGTATCACCAATAGATTTTTTATTGGTATATCATATGGCGGACAAAATATTATTGGTTCCGGTAATGTAAAAATGAATCCTTTACCCTGTGTTCGTACCGGATATTTACTATTTGAAGAACAATATCTTTCTCCAGCAATTTTACTTGGATTTAATTCCCAAGGATATGGTAGTTATAGTAAAGCAAATAAAAGATATGTAATTAAATCAAAAGGACTATATGCAGTTGCCAGTAAAAATACTTCTTTTTTAGGTGGATTGGGAATTCATATTGGTTTTAACTGGAGTCTGGAAAATGATAAGGATAACTCACCAAATTTATTTGCAGGATGCCATAAATGGATAAATACCGAGCTTTTAATTTTAGCAGAGCTTGATATGGGTTTAGATGATAATGCTGATCAAGCACTTGGGTCTGGAAAAGGATATTTAAATTGTGGTATCAGGTGGAATTTTTCTAATTATATATTTTTTGAAGTTGACTGGAAGAATTTATTTGAAAATAATGAAGATTTACCAGGTTCTTCCAGAGAAATAAAGATGTTTTATTTGACACATTTTTAAAAATTATCAACTCACCTTTCTATTTGAACAATAAACAAGAAATTTTTTACATTTACAGAATCTATAGCTTTTTCCCTAAATAAATCATCAGGTTTTTAAGTTTGTAATTCAAAACAACTAATTACTTAAACAATATTGATCCTTGGGTGAAAAATGTACCAGCAACCGCAGCAGTCATAAGACAGGCCAGAGTTGCTGCCAGTAATGCCCGAAAACCCAGATGGGCGAGGTCTTTACGCCTTTCAGGAACCAGGGCAGAAATACCTCCTATAAATATGGCGAGGGAAGCAATATGGGCAAATCCACATAGAGCATAAGTACAAATCACAGCAGAACGGGGATGGATAAGGCGATTTTCTTCTAAGATTACTGTTAGGTGCTGGTATGCTGTTAATTCTGTAACGATTGTCCTTTCTCCAATTAAACGGGAAATTTCCATAGCGTCATCAGGAGGAATCCCAATGATCAGTGTAAATGGATAAAAAACAATACCGAGAATACTTTCTAAGGACCAGTCAAAATTGATGCCAAAAATAGAGTTGATCCAGTTGCCAGCTCCACTAGTACACAAATTAATCAGGGAAACAAGTCCTAAGAAAGCAAGAAGCAGGGCACAAACTCCTACCACTAATTTAACTCCTGAATTGGCACCATTAATCACCGCTTCAATTACATTACTTTCTTTTTTATATTCTGGTTTTATATTTATTCCCAAAGTTTCCGGTTTCTCTGATTCTGGCAGAATTAATTTTGACATTACCAGTGCTGCAGGAGCTGAGATCAGGGAAGCGGAGACTAAATGACCAGCAATATTGGGAAAAACATCTTTAAGTATAAATACGTAAGAGGCCATAACACTGGAGGCAATTGTAGCCATGCCACCGGTAAGGATGGTGTTTAGTTCAGAACGGGTCATATTAGCAAGGTGGGGGCGGACAGTTAGTGATGATTCAATACCTACAAATATATTTGAGGATATGCAGAGAGATTCAGCACCGCTTATATGCATTAGTTTGGTAAAAATATATGCAAATCCTCGAATGATCAAGGGTAGAATGTTGTAATAATAGAGAATACCTACCAAGGCTGCAAAAAATATAATTGTAGGGAGAGCCTGGAAAGCAAGAAAAAATCCAAGTGATTTTTCTCCGGCTTCATTAACAGTTCCTGAAGGAAGGGCAAGTCGTCCAAACAAAAATTGAGAACCAGCAGTGGCACAATTCAATATTTTAACAACAACTGTGTTCATAAAGAGGAATATTTTCGACCCTACCGGGAGGAGGAAAATAAATATTCCGAAGAGAAGTTGAAGAGAAACACCCCATATAACAACTCTCCAGTTGATTCTTTTTCTATTGGATGAACATAACCAGGCAAATGCAATGAGAATAAATATTCCTCCAAAACTAATTAGGTTATAAATTTCCATACTATTCTCCTGTGAAAAGTTATGTTTTTGTTATATTATTTTACAGTTGCGAGGAATTTTAACCATATTATTTATGATAATATGGTTAAAGGAAAGGAAAATGTCAAGGGAGAGGTGATGGCTCGTGTGATTCATACTTTTTAATTCATTTTACAGTATGGTTACATTCTTATATTAAAATTTTTTTAATAAAATATGATTACTATTATATAAAAATATTTTATGTAAAAAATTTTTGACATTTAGTAAAAAAAACTTTACATTTATTATGATATTCTTTACATAAAGGAGATTTTATATGAAATTAGGTAATAATCTAAAACGATGCAGATTTGATAATGATGACATGTCGCAGGAATCCCTGGCAAACGCTATGGGAGTAACCCGTCAGACTATTCATTCCATTGAAAAAAGTAAATTTGTACCCTCAGCCTTGCTTGCCCTAAAAATCGCACGATTTTTTAATAAATCTTTTGAGCAAGTATTTTTTATCGTTAATGATGAATGAATTTTATACAAGGTTAAAGATTTGGAGGTTAATGCCATGAATTCAAGAATAAAAACAAATACGAGTATCTTATTGATGTGTAGCATTATTTTTTTTACGAGTCTAATCTATATTCTGTATCAAGTAAATACAAATTTGCTTAAGGCAATTAATGTATACAAATCTAATTTTGAAATAGTGCATTACCTAATTGGTTTTGCTTTTCTAATTATTCTATTGTTCCACTTTTATGCAATCATCTATATTTTAGTACATTTTCGCCGCTTTAAGGAATTTAAATTATTTAAAGGAATATTATTAATTCTTGGAGTGATTTCTCTGTTTGCCCTAGGTGGTGAGAAAATAATGATTGATGAAATTGCCCGGGAATACCGATACGGATTTGGTATTAATGAACTTTATATTCTCAACTCTGCTTTGATCATTAATATGGCCTTTAGTATTTGTATGTTTTCATTTCTATTAAAAACATTCAATTTGGTTGAGCCTAATGATAAAAAAATAAAATCTATCGATGAAAAAATTTTTGTTATAGCACAGTGTATGGGAATTGTAGCTGGTATTATGGGATTACTTTTCACCTTTCATCTCATTGTGTTCATTGGCAAAGACATTCCTATTGATAAGGTGTGGGTTTTAATTCCTTTTTATCTCTTATTTCTGGTTCCCTATTCTCTAACCGTCCTATATTGGTTGTGGTTAAAAAGAAAACAGCGAATTCAGGATTGGTATGATGAAAAACAACTTCAAGATATTCTAAAAGCTTCTTTAACTACATTACTGTTATCTGTACCTGGTATGACAATTTTTCTGTTTATTAAAATCCCTGCTTCATTTTATTGGTTTTTATATTATTTTTTTATGGTATTATTGATATTTTCAACCAGTACTTTATATTTTTTTAAAATTAAAGATATTGATTAATTTAGCTTTTATGATTGTGTAATTTTTGAATGTTAGTCTGCATTCTTTACTGAATAAAAAAACCATCTGTTTACTGAACAGTAAGCAGATGGTTAGAAATTTATTTTTGTCCCAGGTTCAACTTGAGGTGGAGGGGAGGTCACATTCTCCTGACAGGCACGCTCCAGCTTTCGAGAATGGATGATTCCGCGGGAATAGCCGGCTAA
>CAYUAG010000054.1:0-25880 GCA_964442615.1 uncultured bacterium | reverse complement strand
TCTTTAATCTTTTTTTTATATATTTCTCTAATTTTCAAAAAAACATGGTCATACATACCTTTTTTAAAATCAGGAAAGCTCCAGGGATAAGGATAATAAATATTCTTCTCATAATGTAAGGTCAAGTCTGCCCATATTCCATTTTTTAAATAAATTTTATTGCCATTATACTTAACGGAAGTTAAAACTATTTTATCGTAATCAAGATACCCAGAATCAATATTAACAGTTCTATTCCCGGATATAGATAACTTTGATTCCATTTCATTTGTCCGAACTTTAATATCAGCAATTAAATCAGAAGGTATTAAATCTTTAAAGGAAATAAAAATCCTATAAATAGGACTACCCATCTCAGAATCATAATAATCAGTTACATCAAATAAAAAAGAATTGCTTTTATAATCAATATCACCGAATTCATCAATAAGTAATTTTAAACTTTCATTTAGAAACTTCTCTTTAATGAAAAGAATACCTGCTAATAATTTCACCTTAGGTACTTTATTTTTTGATTCCAATTAATCTCTCTTAATTAACTTAGGTTTCCATAATCCCCGTTCTTTTTTTATTTTTCTATTTTTTTCCACAGCATCCAATGCTTCTTCAATCTTTTGTGGATTAATTTTCAATAAATTGGAAATAGCCTCAGAGAAATTTTTTTTAAGATTATAATTTCTTTTCCCATAAAAGGTTGTTTCTCTCATAAATGTTCTGTGAATATAAATCATCTTATTTTCAAAAATTGTAGCAATGCATACCGCATTCATTGAATTCCATTGAAATGAAGATAACCAAAATTTAAGAAATTTTTCTTCCGGTACTGGTTTATCCATAAATTTATATCTCCATTTAAGAATTTTATAATTAAAGGTAAAAAGATTATAAAAATTATTTTTCTTATTAAAGGTAAGTTTAATCCCTGAAAATGGTGTTCTGATAATTACCGGTTGCTTCTTTGATAAAGGTAAAGGTTGGCTTAATAAATATCCTGGGTCTACTAAATATTTCTGAGAATTATGAATAACTATTATACCGCAATGAATATTTCTTCCCCAATTCATATCTGCCATTACTAAATAACTATTAAAACCATGAAATGTAAGTACTGTTTTAAGTAAAAATGTTATTGAAAAACAGGTACCCCCAAAATTATATTTGAAATGATCTTCCAATACTTCATCTGGTAGTCTGATTTTAAATGGATCGTCAAATTTGTTGCATAATTTAATGATTTTACTCATGTTCTCATAAGGAATTTTTAAGAAGTAGTAAAGTATCTCTTTTAATAAATCAATTGAAACTCTATGATTTGAAATAGAATATTTCTTATTGAATTCTTTTATTGAATCAAAAAAATGGGAAGGAATAAGTTCAATTTTACTATTAGTATTCATAAATAACTAATCTTACAAAATTTATATCTTTTTAACTCCATAATGTAAAAAAATATCAGTAAAATACAAAATCAATACTGATAATGTAGGTATTGACTCAAAGAATAAGTAATTTTTAGAGGAATTGAATTTTTAAATATTTTTTAACTAATGAATGATATAAACAGAAAAAAATTGAAAAATTAATTACTGCTAATGCTTTACATAAATTTTATTACACCCAATATATATTTAGAGTATTTGTAATTCATTATGTATTGGTAATCTTGTGTTTTTGAGTATTAACAATCTTTTCGAAAAATAGCGTAATAAAGAGAGTTAGAATAATAAAAGGAATATAGATAAATATTTGAATATAAGTTGAGAGCACATCAACAGTATTCTTTATGAATTCATTTTCAGTAAAAACTTTAAGTATAATAGATAAATCAATTGATTTCAATGAAGGAATTAAATCAGTAAAAATAAAGGAGGCAGCTACTGCGGCAATAAACAGGAATACGATAAAATAGATGTCAATTTTTGATGAAAATAGAAAAGAGAACCTTCTATTATCGAGTTTTTTAATTATTGACTCAGATGTTAAATGTGATGTATTATATTCAGGAGCAATGTATAATGAAGATGTAATCATTTGATATAACTTCAAACTATCTGAGCATTTCTTACATTCAGACAAGTGTTTTATCTGATTTTCTCCAGCTTGTTTGCCTTCAGCAATAGTCTGAAGTTCTTCTTCTGTTAAGTGGTTATTTTGCATAGCTCTCTATCCTTAAATTTTACTATTAATTGTTTTTTTAATTCTTTTCTTGCTCTGAAAAGGTAACTTTTAACACTTCCCTGAGGAATGTTCATAATTTTTCCAATTTCCTTATAACTCATTTCTTCCAGATGAAAGAGAGTTAAAATTGTTCTATATTTATAATTAAGGTTCTCGATCTCTTTATGAACCTGAGCAGTAATATCCTTTTGAGCAGTCAAGTTATCAGGAAGAGATTCAGGATTTGAAAAAGGATTCCTATATTGAGCATAGAGTGTCTTCTCATCAATCGTTTCAGGTTTATTTTTTTTAATATAATTTAGACAGGTATTATAAGCTATCTTTGCGATCCAGGTTGAAAATTTAGATTGAAAACGAAAATTTTTAATATTATTATAAACCTTAAGGAAAATATCCTGGAATAAATCTTCTCTGTCATCAGGATCTGAAACCATACGATATACAACATGAATAACAAGTCTCTTATAATCATTAATAATTACCTCAAATGCAGAATGATCTCAATTTCTTACCTTTAATAATAGTTCACTAACATTTATATGTTTAAAATTTTTCTCTATCATCTATATATATGACTTCTATGTATAAGAAATGTTGCAAAATTTTAATTTAATTGCAACATTTTTTTCCCTAATTTGTCTATTATAATGAAAAGAACATATAAAAAAATTGGAGGTTATCATGTTAAATGAAGGTGTCATAATTGTAGCAATTATATTTTTATCATTAATAGCAATTATTAAAATAGCTGCTGATATTAAACTCAGACAAAGATTAATTGAGAAGAATATGGTAAAAGAAGATATTAAATATTTATATCCGGAAAAATCCGCCAACGCTCCCACCAGTTTAAAATGGGGAATGGTTCTGATTGGAATTGGATTGGCTTTTATTATTGGACAATTAGTAAATGATTATTATCAGGCAGAAGTGACCATTGGAAGTATATTTTTACTTTCCGGTATAGCGCTATTGGTATACTATCAAATAGCAAAAAAACAATTTAGTAGGAATAATAAAAAATAAAATTATTTTTTTTTACTTAGTTTAAAGTTGAGAATTGGAATATCAAACCAATTCTCAACAATTTTCATAACCTGAATATACTAGTTAACAAAAAGAAAAATTTAAATAATAACTAAACAACATACCAAAATAAATTATAACCTGACTATGATCATTAAACCATAAGGATTACAATAGAAAATATACGATGTTTGCTTATATATTATCAAGCATCTGTCGTTGAATCGCAATACACTCTTCAAGCCTGTCTTCAGGAACAAAGAGACGGATACCCCCCATGGGTGTAGTACCTGGAAACTGATAAGCATCCCCAACACCCTCTGATCTGATGTAGCAGGGAATACTCTTGGCATTTAGAGTTTCTTTGACCATATCAGCATATACCCGACCAGGAAGATTTGGAAGGGGGACAAAATTAATGTTCTCTGAGATTTTATTATGTTTTTCCTGAGGTAGGTTCTCAACTAATTTTTCCCCACAGTCAGGACATACTGTCATTCCTGGTTTATACTCATATTTGCATACAGGACAAAACAAAATTTTACTCCTCATCTATTTAAAATCATTACCAATTTTTCAATATATTCAAATAATTTGCAGGTTATTAACAGAAATGAAATATTATACTAATTGTTTTGATCTGATTTCTTTCTTAATAGCTCATAAATTTCTACAAATGTTTTCATGAATTTTCAATCTCACCTTAAATTTCTTTTAGTTATAGTGTTTCAAGAACTATCTTTATCCTTTCAAACGCCCAGTCAATATCTTTTTTAGTTATCACCAGCGGAGGTGCAAAACGTATTGTATCCACATGTGTTTCCTTGCATAATAGTCCTTTTTTCATAAGTGCTTCACAGAACCTTCGGGCCCCACCAGCCTCCTTCTTAAGCTCTACTCCTATAAGTAATCCTTTTCCACGTATTTCTTTTATATATTTACTGTTAATAGTTTCTAATTTTTCCCTAAAATAAGTACCCATTTTTGCGGAATTTTCAATTAAATCTTCTTCGGTCAAAACTTTAAGAGCTTCACGAGCAATTACGCAGGCTAATGGATTACCAGCAAATGTAGAACCATGTTCTCCTGGAGTAAAGACACCTAAAATTTCTTTTGATGACACCACAGCAGAGACAGGATAGAATCCTCCTGATAAGGCTTTACCAATTACAAAAACATCTGGTTGTACGTCTTCATGGTGACAGGCAAATATTTTTCCGCAGCGTCCAAGGCCGGTTTGAATCTCATCAAGTACAAGTAGGACATTGTTTTCTTTACAAATTTTCTCACATTCTTTTAAATATCCCTCAGGTGGAATCAGTACTCCTCCTTCTGCCTGAATAGGTTCTACCAGGAATGCTACAGTATTTTTATTGATAGCTTTTTTAAGAGCTTGAGGATTTCCAAAAGGTATACTTTTAAATCCTGGTGTGAAAGGACAAAAATATTTTTTATAAAGTTCATCAGTAGAAAATCCCACAATTGTTGTTGTTCTCCCATGGAAATTGCCTGCACAGGTGATAATTTCAGCATGGTCTAATTTTATATCCTTTTTGGTATATCCCCATTTTCTAACAGTTTTTATGGCAGTTTCAACAGCCTCAGCCCCACTGTTCATGGGAAGCATTTTCTCCATTCCGGAAAGTTCACAAACTTCCTTACATAAATAGGCTAATTGATCATTGCGGAAAGCTCTTGAAGTTATGGTCAGCTTTTTACTCTGCTTTTTTAAGGCTTGAACTATTCTGGGGTGACAATGTCCCTGGTTCACAGAGGAGTAAGCAGCTAAGAAGTCTAAATATTTATTACCTTCAATATCATACACCCAAATACCTTTACCTTTAGTTAAAATTACATCCAAAGGTTTATAATTATGAGCACCATATTCATCTTCAAGATTAATAAATTCCTGGGTCTTTGTCATATTTTGCTCCTTTCTAAAGTTTGAAGTTTAACGATTCACTTCAATTTATCTATAGATTCTAAAAAAATAGAAATAAATTCACAAAAAAATAATTAATAGTTATTTTGTTTACTAAATTATATTTTCTATGGGATTATATTTAAATAATTTTACTCACCACATGAAGTGTAAACATGTAAACATATCACATTTCCGTATAAAAAACAGTTAGCATATGATAATCAAATTATTTTAAAAATGCAAATTAAAAAAATTAACATTTCACTTAAAATCTCAGCAATTGGTAATGACACTCTTAATGGTAGGTTACAAACTAACTAAATATAGTCATAAACCTCAACCACCACTATCAGTATATTTACAATCTTTTGGATTTTTCATTTCGATTTTTATCTTTTTTAAAGGTATGGTTTTTGTATATTTTTATAGCAAAATAATTCTAAGCATAAAATTGAAAAAAAAAGGAAAAATATTCCGGAAAAATTTGCTTACTATTGATTAACATGAGGATATGAAATGAAGTTTAAGAATTTTAAACAAATTTTGATAATTATTTTTACAGCTGTAACAGCAATGTGGACTACTTATGATTTACATGCACAAAACATCCGTATAAAATTTGAACACCTCACTATAAGAGATGGCCTTTCACAAAGTGCAGTCAACTCAATTATACAAGATAGTCGTGGATTTCTATGGTTTGGTACTCAAGATGGATTGAACCGATATGATGGATATAATTTTAAAAAATTTTATCACGATCCTCAAGAACAAAACAGTATCAGTGCTAAGTATATAAATGATATATGTGAACAAAAAAGCACAAAAGCACTCTGGATTGCAACAGAAGGAGGAGGAGTCAACCGGTTTGATATGGAAACTCAGGTGTTTACAAATTACAAACATAATCCAGGTGATATTTCAAGTTTGAGCAGCAATTTTATTAATTGTATTGAGTTTTCATCCTCAGGTCACTTATGGATTGCAACTAATCAACATGGTCTAAATAGGCTGGATCCTAGTACTGGTACTATTCAGCAGTATCATTATCACAAGGATAATAAAAAAGGAATTAGCAGTGAGACAGTTACTTCAATATTCAAGGACAGTAAACAAAAATTATGGTTTGGATTAAATAGATCTATCTTAGAAAGGTATGATCCAGAGAATAATGAATTCATTCATTTTGATCTTGGTGAAAAATTTGAATCAGAATTCATTCTAGATATTTGTGAAATCAAAAATAAACTCTGGATAGGTACTAATAAACAAATATTAATATTTGATCCTGAAAATGAAAAAATTAAAAGTTTTACTGATACTATTAAAGGATTACCCTTTGATTTTAGAGTAGAGAAGCTATGTTTGGGACCTGATGGTTATCTTTGGGCTGGAGTTGAAGAAGGAGGAGTATACCGATTTGATATTAGAAAAGGTATTTTTCAAAATTTTGAATTTAATTCTTCAGAGCCATATGGATTATCTAACAACAGTATAGAGGATATATACAAGGATAAAACCGGAAATATATGGATTGGAACTACAGGAAGTGGGATTGATATTATAAAAAACAGAAATAAAAATTTCCATGTATATCAACACTCTCCAACAGATCCTCACAGTATCTCACATAACAATCTCTGGAAAATTTATGAAGATCCGGACTTTCCCGGAAAAATATACTGGATTGCTACTTCCAATAAACTAAACAAATTTGACTTTGAAAAGAAAATATTTACCCATATAAATCATGATCCTGAGAATAATAATAGTATTAGTAGTAACAATAATATTGCCTTATATAAAGATAGTAAAGGAAATCTATGGATTGGTACTTATAATAAAGGCCTCTGTGTATTAAACACCAGAACTAATAAAGTTAAAAAATTTACCTATCATCCTTCCAATAGTTCAGGAATTAGTTCTTCTCAAATATTTTGTATCACTGAAGGGAAATCCGGAAAAATATGGATCGGTACCTCTAATGCTGGTCTTGACTGTTATGATCCCAAGACAAAAAATTTTACTAATTATTCTTCAGATGCAGAAGATACTACTACTATAAGTAATAATATAATCTGGTCACTCTTTAATGATAAGGATGGGATTCTTTGGATAGGTACAAATAATAAGATCAATAGATTTAATCCTAAAACAAATTTATCACATAGAATTAATAATCCAGATATTAGTGGTGCCGTATATGCTATAAGACCTGACCAGAACAACAACGATATATTATGGCTTTGTACTGAATTTGGATTGATAAAATTTAATAAAAAAACTGAAACCTGTTATAAATACAGGAATGCCTTACGACAAGAGACAATCTATGGTGCCCTCTCTGATAATAATGGAAATTTATGGTTAAGTACAAACAGAGGACTATCACGGTTTAATCCAGAAACTAATGAACTAAAAACTTACTATGAAAGTAATGGCCTTCCCAGTAATGAATTTAACTATGCCGCTTTTTGTAAAAACAGTAAAAATAATGAATTAATTTTTGGTGGAGTAAAGGGACTAGTTGTTTTTAATCCAAATGATATACTTAAGAATACATCACCTTCACCTGTTGTCATTACCGATTTAAAAATATTTAACCAGTCAGTAGGTATTGATGGTTATCATTTAAAAAAATCTATAACTGAAGCAGAAAAAATTACTCTGTCACATAAAGATGATGTTTTTACTTTTAGTTTTGCAGCTTTAGATTTTATAGCTCCGGAAAATAACATTTATGCTTTTAAAATGGAGAAAATAAATAATGAATGGATATATATTGATAATCGACGTTTTACTACTTATACACATCTTCCGCCTGGTAATTATACTTTTAAAATCAAAGCAGCAAACAGTGATGGTATTTGGAATACAGAAGGAGCGTCCGTTAAAATTGAAGTATTACCACCCTTCTGGCAAACTACTTTTTTTAAGATATTAACAGTAATAATATGTATTTTATTGCTTTATTTTTTTTATAAAATAAGAATTAAATATATTGCACGTCAAAAAAATAAACTGGAAAAAAAAGTAAAAGAACGTACTAAGAAATTAAATCAGGAAATTATTGAACGAAAAGCTGCAGAAAGAGAACTTGAAGAAAGACAGAAATATCTTATCTCAATCTTACGGGATGCACCTGATGCCATTGTGGTTACCGATCCTGATCTAAAAGTTGTAGAGTGGAATCCAGGTGCAGAAAAGACCTTTAAGTACAGTAAGAAAGAGACAATCGGTAAAAATATAAATGATCTGGTAGTTGGAAAAGATAAAGTTCAGGAGGGTATACATCTGGGTAAAAAAATAATAGCAGGTAATCTTATCCAGCCTTTTGAAACTATAAGAAAAAATAAACATGGAAACAGCATTAATGTGATATTGGCAGCTTCTCCTATTATGGTTGAAGAAAAATTAATTGGTATGGTAATAGTGTACACTGATATAACCCATCAAAAAGAACATGAAAAACAGCTACAAAAATCTCTTACTGAAAAAGAAATATTACTGAAAGAAATTCACCACAGAGTAAAAAATAATCTTACTGTGATATCTGATCTGCTGAGTCTTCAATCCAGGTATCTTGATGATAACCAAGCTAAAGAAATGTTTCAGGAAAGCAGGAACAGGGTATTAACCATGATGAAAATTCATGAGAAGCTGTATCAATCACAAGATTTTACAAAGGTGAATTTTAAAAATTATTTAGAGAGCACTGTTAATAATTTGTTTAAAACTTATGGAATTAATTGGGATAATATAACCTATACAGTAGATGTTGAAAATGTCTCGCTCTCAATAGAAAAAGCTATTCCCTGCGGTTTGATAATCAATGAGCTGGTAACAAACTCCCTTAAACATGCTTTCAGTGAAATAAAAGGAAAGAAGGGTGTAATTGAAATATTAATGTATAAGGTTAATGATAAAAATATTGAACTGATTATTAGAGATAATGGTAAAGGGTTACCAGAGAATATTAATCTGAATAAAACGGATTCTCTAGGTCTTAAATTAGTAGATATTCTTTCTAAAGGTCAGCTTGATGGAGAGGTGAGCATAAATAGAAACGGAGGAACTGAATTCAAAATCAAATTTGTAGCTTAAAAAATAGATTATTGACAGTTTATTGTTTTAAACTCGCTACATTCACCAACCTACATAACTAACCAAAATACAAATCTATATTCTCTCTAAGATTTCCTTTTCTACCCATCCTACTTTTCCGTCAGCAAGCACAATTTCCAACCAATCGCCAGACACTTTGTCAATACCTACCTTGGTTCCTTGGTGCAAAGTAAAAAGAGTGGTTGCTCCTTCTGAAGGTGCTCCCATAACATTAACCTCTTCAGCCATTATTACTGCTTCATCTTTCTTCCCCTCTTCAGTAATCTGTTTAAAAAGAGAAAAACCAAAAATAACAACTAGAACTAAAAACAATATACATATACGTAAAAATAACACCCGTAAGGACTCATTTTGCAACAGAATACGAATGATAAGAAAAGTCATACAAAGTAGATAAAAAATAACCACAATCCCTAATAAAAATGGTTTTGGGACTAGATGCACAAAGCCATCAAATAATCTGAATAAAATAAACTTTGGAAGAGGTTCAATTTTATCCACAACCGAAAGGTTAGCTAGTTTTAAATTAAATTCCAACTCTTCATCTCTGGGCATTAATTTTTTAGCTCTTTCATAAAACAGAATTGCTTTACCATATTCATCTAGCTTATAAAAACAATTACCAATATTAAAATAAAGAGGTCCACTTTCATACCCTCTTCTATTAATTTCCAGATAACATTCCACTGCTTTTGAATATTCCCCCTCTCGATAAAATTCATTGCCCTGTTGAAAAAGCTCAATTTTATCATCTGCGTTTAAAAAAGAAATAAGTGTAATAAGTAAAATAACCATGCTAATAAAAATTTTATTATTTTTCATAGTTTTTATCTTTACCTCTTTGCTGTTTATTTTAGCCTTTCAGGACAACTCTTTAGTCAATTTTGAAAGAATCTGTTCAACTTCCTTATAAAAATCCTCTTTCGCTTTTTCTGAAACCTCAGAAGGAGCAAATCTCTTCAGATCACATGTTTGTAAAATTTTAATATACCGCTCTATTACAGCATCACTCACTCCTCTTTGCATTAGCCTTTTTTTCACATCCCCACTCATCATTCCTGCACCGGAAATATTAAGCTTATCGCTTACAAATCCAGATATGGCACGGTTAACTGCAGCATAAAAATCCTTTTGATCCTCAAGTTTTATTTTAGTCTTGGCTTCTGAAAGATGCTTCTTAGCCTCTCCTCTGGCTGCCCGATTTCTTGCATAAGCTTGATCAGTGTGAATACGATCAAGATGTCTTCTGTGGCTTATAGCTGCTATCAGGGATAATAACGGTAAAAAAAGAATTATCCAGAACAGTAAACTGGAAAATACATTCCACCCTATCCT
The DNA here is from genome assembly GCA_964442615.1 of uncultured bacterium. GTDB lineage: Bacteria > Zhuqueibacterota > QNDG01 > QNDG01 > CAYUAG01 > CAYUAG01. The sequence goes on along the minus strand of CAYUAG010000054.1, from coordinate 15,292 downwards.
TTTCAGGGATTTATACTCTTCCTTAATAAAACGAATATCCTTGCCAATAAGATCAACCTCCTCTTTAGAGAAACCGGAATGAGCTACTGCTATTTCAACATCTTTCCCTTTAATAATATTTAATTCCACCGGATCAGTGGATAAAACCTGATAACCTTTAGTTCTGGGATTAAAAATTGGGTATTTAATAGATTCGATTCTGAATGTTCCAGCCTCCCTTGGTACCAGAACATATTTAAAAACCTTACTCCCAGTTATTTTCATCTCCTTACGGTTTACACTTTTAGTTATCTCAGGATCATAGGTTTCAAAAATATCAGGGAAATTTATTTCTGGTTCTGAAAGAGAACCAATATGACCTTCTCCAGATATTTTTACAGTGTAGGTTACTGCATCATCAGTTGACAGTTTTTTCTTATCCACCCAACTTTTAATGGTAAAATCACCCACAATACCGGTAAATCCCTCTGGTGTTCCCTGTTCCGGAAGAGCCAGAACATTTATCTTTACCGGATTGGAACTTATTACTTTATTTACAGTTCTTCCAAAAGGATCTGAAAAAAAATCATCAAAGATATCCCTGCTCTTTCTTTGCACCCTTACCTGACAATTAATTACCAGAGGATCAATAGTCTTTTCCCCTGGACTGAGGGAGTAAAGCGATGTCTTCTGAATTTCGGCAACTGTATACTGTTTTCCCTTGAAAATTTCCCTACTGGTTTGAGGACTTCTCCCCATATCAAACTCTTCTTTTAAAAAGCCCTTAGTAGAAGGTGATTTTTCCAGACTGAAGGAAGAAACATTAACATTGGTATATATTTTATAGGTAATAGTAACCGCTTCATTCTTGTATAAAGTTTTTTTATCAACCGTAGCAAGAATAAAAAGTTTGTCATCTAAAGAATTACTAGTTGGTGAAGAAAGAGATTCCCCTTTATTTTTCTTATTACTTCCAGTAGAAGCAGATTTCTGAGAAGACTTTACTATCTTAATTTCAATAGGTTTGGTCTTGTATTCCTTATTCTCGGCTTTAACGATTATCTCTCCTATGGTAAAAGTACCTAGTGCACTTGCCTGAAAATGGTAGGTTATTGTCCTGGAAGCAGACATTTTTCCATTAATATATTGGATATTCTGAGAAGTACTACTGCCTAAATAGTGGGCAAAAGTATCCATATCAGGAAGCTGGGGAGAACCAGCAGATTTAAAATCACTGCCAGATAACTCCACCTCCAAATCAAACTGGGTATTAAGACCTATGATTGTCTTGTTTACATACGCTTTAACTTCTAAATTATCTGCCCATATCAGTGATTGTACAGCAAATAAAAACACAAAGTAGACAATCAAGACAATTTTACTGTTTTTTGTTTTCATTATTACCAATCCTTTACAACCTTAACCTTACCTTGGGTCTTTATCTGTTTTTTCTTCATCTTTTCCTGATTTTCTTTTAACGCCTGTAAAATACGTTCGGCCTCTTCTTTGGAAATTTTCTTTTTCTCTTCCTGAGACTGTTGTTCTTTCTGCTCTTGCTGTTGTCTTTCGTCTTTTTTTTGCTGCTGTTCTTTTTCCTTATCCTTATTATTCTGATCTTTCTGTTGTTGCTGTTTTTGTTCCTGCTGCTGGTTATTCTGCTGATTTTGATTACTGGCATTCTGTTTTAATTTATTACGAACAAATTCCAGATTATACTTGGCATCTTCATCCTGAGGATTCAATTTCAGAGCTTGTTTATAAGCTTGAATACTCTCTGCAAGTTTTCCAGATTTATAAAAAGTGTTACCAATATTGTAATAAGCCTTAGCCTGAAGTTCAATCTGTTTGGAATCTAAAGATTTATAAAATGCCTCAAGTGCGTCTTCAAACTTCTTTTTCTTATAATTAACATCCCCAACATTAAACTGTATTTCTGTAGAAGCTGGATTATCCAGTAATGCATCCTGATACTTGTTGTTTGCCTCATCATATTTTTCTTCTTCAAACAGCTGATTTCCCTCGTTTACTTTTTTTCGAGTAGACTGGGAAAATACTATTACTGGCAGTAAAAGAAATAAAACAAAAAAAATTAATTCTCTTTTTCTCATATTCTCCCCGGATTACCTAATTACAAACACTTTTATTATTTAAAATTTATCAATAACTACAAATATTAAACAAAATTCACCTGCATTTCACATGAATATAACCAAAGTAAGTGTATTATAGTTACAAAACACTCCCTTAAATCTCCCCTTAAAGTGAGATTTTGTATGATTAGGAAAATTTATTTTATATCTATCTCTATTCAAAACGTCCTTTCCAGTCTTTTTTTACCCGTTTTTTCTCCGAAAGCATGGGTTCCAATCCCAATAATATCAGAATTAAGGCAAGAATTGGTTGAAACCTGTCTTCAAACTGGGTATACTGTTTTGAAGAAAGAGATTTTTTTTCCATTTTTAAAATATCATTATATATTTTATCCAGTTCCGCCTCTCCTGGAGAAGCTCGATAATACTTACCTCCGGTTTCAAGAGCAATCTTTTCCAGGCTTAATTCATCAATTTTAGTCATCACTACTTCCCCATTCTTATCCTTTTTATATCCAGTACGATCACCATACATATCATAAACAGGTATAGGTACTCCTTTACGAGAGCCAATTCCAACTGTATAAATCACTACTCCCTGTCGTGAAGCAAGTTTAGCAATGTCAAAAGGTTTACCAACATGGTCTTCTCCATCAGTTATCAATATCAAAACCTTGTGTTTTCTCTCTTTTTCATTAAAACAATCCAAGGATTTCTCCATGGCTCTGGCTATTGCAGTTCCAGGAATCGGCATGATCTCAGGTTCCATGGAATCAAGAAACATTTTAGCAGCACTATAGTCAAGGGTAAGAGGACATTGTACAAATGCTTTTCCAGCAAAACCTACAAGAGCAACTCTGTCCCCTTGAAATTTATTAATCAAACTGCTTATCTCATGTTTAGCTTTCTGTAGTCGGTTGGGTTTAATATCCTCTGCTATCATAGATTCTGATAGATCTAAGGCTATGACTATATCCTGTCCCTCCCGTTTTACCTGTTTCATTTTTGTACCCAATTGGGGTCTTGAAATCACTATCACTAAAAATAACACAGTTATGATTAAAATAACTTTTTTCCATATCTGACGGCTTTTACTTACATATCCTGACAGCTTTTGTACTAGGGAAAGATTGCCGAAAAGTTCCAGTGCTTTTTTCTTTTGTTTAAAAGCCCAAATAAAAAATAAAATTAATAATGGAACTACAATCAGTGCATAAAGAAAATGTGAAAATCCAAACCTAAACACTTATTGCCTCTTTCTTTTTTAAGATTCAACTAGGGTATCTTACGAAATTTTGTATGTGCTAATAAAATTTCTCCTCCCAAAAGTATTAATGCTGCAATGGCAAAATAGTAAAAAAGCTCGGTATAACTTGTATACTCTTTTACTTCTATCTTTGTCTTCTCCATACTATCTATTTTCTTAAAAATCTGTTTTAATTTTTCCCTGTCATCAGCTCTGAAATATTCACCTCCAGTTAAACCAGATACTTCCTTTAAGGTTCTCTCATCTATATCTATCATCATGGGCACATATCTCTTACCAAAAACAGGATCATTAACCGGATACAGTGCACTTCCATATCCACCAGCTCCAATTGCATATATCTTGATATCAAAAGTCTGGGCAAGTTGGGCTGCAGTAATAGGATCTATCTCTCCTCTGTTATTTCTTCCGTCTGTAAGAAGCACAATAACCTTTGATTTAGCCTTACTAGTACGCATTCTATTCACAGCAGTAGCTAAGCCCATTCCTATAGCTGTCCCATCCTCTATCATTCCTACTTTAATTTGATCTAAAAAATTCAGTAAAATTCCATAATCAAGAGTAAGAGGACATTGGGTAAATGCATCTCCTGAAAAAATAACCATACCTATACGGTCATTCTTTCTCCCCTTTATAAAATCCTCCGCATCCTTTTTAACTGCTTCCACTCGATTAGGTTTAATATCTTCTGCCAGCATTGAACTGGAAATATCAAGAGCTAAAATAATATCAATACCCTGGGTAATTACTTCTTCCCCAGTTACTCCTGACTGAGGTCTAACAAAAGCAGTAATAAGAAGGGCTATAACCAGTATACGAAGCCCAAAAAGAAAATGACAGGCTCTGGCTGGTGCAGGGCTGTAAGCTTTACGGGCATAACCTAAGTAGGAAAAACGTAATGAAGCTGTAATACGATCCTTGTATTTGATATACCATACAATCAGTATAGGTATCACTAAAAATAAAAACAAAAATTGAGGATCTTCAAAACGAAATATCATTTTTCTCCTTTTGTTTCAGCTTTTTCTGTATTCTCATGAAACTTCTTCCATATTTTCTCTATTTTTCTCTTCTGAAACCTCCTCTGCTACTGCAGTATCATTGCAGCCCTTATCAGATTCTGCAGTCTCATCCTGCTGTTGTTCTTCCAGGGGTAAAACTTTTGTCTTTTCAACTATGGTATAGGCTGATTGAAGTATTTGCTTATTAGCCACAGATCCAGGTATTACTTTTGCAAATTTCACCATATCACTATTAATAAGTAAATATTTTATTAATTTATAAACTTCTGTATCAATCCGAATCTCACTTAATTCCATCAGAATTTCTGAAGTTGTACTCTCTAAAGCCGAAATGTAATACCTCCCTTCAAAATAGGCTCTTATTATTTCAGATATTTCAGTATAATACTTTTTTATATCACTATTTTTTAATAGTTTTGAATTTTTCACTCTATCTAAAGACTCAAGTGCAACCTCATGTGGTGGTCGAGGTGGTGGCCCTTTCTTGGGAATGATTGATTTTCCTAACTTCTTTTGTCGATAAACTATAAATACTGCTACTGCAATAATAAAAACACCTAATCCCAGAGCAGCCCATTTTCCCCATACCTCCCACCAGAGATAAGGTAGTTCAAGCGGATTTTTTATATCTCTGATATCCCCCTCCTCACTTGGTTTCATACTCTCAACATGTATCTCAATCTTTCTGGTTGCAAGCTTTTTATACACAGTATCACCAGGTTCCTTATACTGCACTCCAAGAGGCGGAATAATAAATTTTCCGGTAGTAAAGGTCGATATTAAATATTCTACTTCAGAAATTATAGTATCATCATCTTTTGTAGGATTGAATTCTTCATAATCTCTTATTTCAAATCCTCCTAAATTTGCACCCATACCCGGCATTTTTACTTCAATTGTCTTATCATGAATTACTTTAGCTCGATATTTTATAATATCTCCAATCTTTATCCGCGACTTGTCAACAGAGGATGATATTGCTATTTTCTCTTGACCGGAAGAATATCCTATAATCAATAAGTATAATACAATTAATAATACTCTACTAATTTTGATTTTTTTTCTCATATACTTTTTCTGATTACTTAATAAGATCACTGTAAATTTCTACTCCTTCAGTTTTTAATATACGCTGTATGAGTTCATTATACTTTTTCTGCTGTTTTTCTCTAATTAAATCTTGGGCAACCTGTTGTTTAACCTCAGAAAATGGTTTCTGATTTTTTATATTACCCCCTTCATCCTTTTCAGTATATTTTTCTTTATTAGCTTTATAATACATCTCAACATCTTCAGGAGTGATAGTGATGTTTGAGGCTACTTCATTCTCAATATACCTTTGAACCATTAAATTCTTTTTTGCCTGAAAGGTTCCTTCAATAACATCTTTATCTTTATCTAATTCCTGACGTTTTGCTGCATCATAAAATAACTCAGTAGCAATATACTGTTGCAGAAATTCCAATTTATCTTCCGGTTTTTCAAACTGAGATTTAATATACTCAGGCAGCTGATTTATTTTATACCTTAGATCTCCAGTAGTGATCTTCCGATCTCCAATCTTTGCAATCACTGTTCCTGGATGAGAAGTATCCGAATCAGGTTTAAAACTGGCTGCTTCATCCAAAGCCTGTTTTGCATCTTCTGAACGCTGTAACCTCTCCAGACAGGCTACTATACGCTTACTTACTTCCGTTTCCAGACTGCTTTCTGGAAAAAGATGTTTGACTTTCAGATAACGTGCCAGTGCGTTCTCATAGTCATGCAACCGTTCAAAATAGATGTTTCCAATTATATAATGTATATTTGCTCTTATATCACTCTCTACTTGATAGGTATCAAGATAATGCTGATATTCATTTATAGCTTGTTGATAAAGTTCTCGATTATACAAAGCATTTGCATACTCCCTCACCCTCTCTCCGGAAATACTTGATTTTTCCGTTTGGGAACAACTCGACAGAACAAAAAAAATAATTATACAAATAAAGAATATAACTATTTTGTTAAATTTTTTCATAACAACCCCTTATTATATTGATTTGTAATTTATTATTTTTTTTATTATTCATTGTAAACAATTCCCAATTCATAATATATCATCTAAATCTCTTAGCCCTCATCCTGAAAAATTTCATTAACGGTTTAAAATAAGGCTGATCAGTCCGGATCATTATTGAATCAACATTCATGGATTTAAAAAGTTTCTCTCTATTAATCAAAGAAATAGAACTTTCATTTTTAAACATACCTCTCACCTCAGGATCAGTAGTATCAAGTACCATTCTTTCACCGGTTTCAAGATCCTCAAACTCAATAAAACCTATTGATGGTAACTCCATCTCTCTGGGATCAATAATATTTATAGCTACTATATCATGTTTTTTATTTACAATTCTCAACTGATTCTCATAATTTTTGGAAATGAAATCAGAAATCATAAAAACTACACTTCTTCTCTGCACAACCTGGTTTAAATATTCTAAAGACATGCCAATATCTGTTTTCTTATCCTCAGGTTTGAAATAAAGAAGTTCCCGCAAGAGTCTCAGAACATGGCTTTTCCCTTTTCTGGGAGGAATAAATTTTTCAATCTTGTCTGTAAAAATAATCAAACCTACCTTATCATTGTTTTTTATTGCAGAAAAAGCAAGAAGTGCACAGATCTCTATTCCAATCTCCCCTTTCATTCTTTCAAAAGTTCCAAACTCGCCAGAAGAACTGGCATCAACCATGAGCATTACAGTGAGTTCTCGTTCTTCTTCAAATATCTTAACATAAGGTTTCCCTGATCTAGCTGTCACGTTCCAGTCAATTGTACGAATATCATCCCCAAACTGATATTCACGCACTTCTGAGAACTCCATTCCTCTCCCTTTAAAAACCGAATGGTATTCTCCGGAAAACACATCATTAACCAGTCCCCGGGTTGTTATCTCTAACCTTTTGACCTTTTTTAAAATCTCTTTTGGAATCATGGTACTATTTACTTAATTCTGAGTTACATTTAAATTATTAATTTTACTTTTATTATATTTTTCATTCCTAGCTTCCGGTGTTCATAAATCAACAGCCAAAAATCAGTAACTAATACTATTTTTTAAGACCAAGCTTATCATGTAGCTATACGATCACTCCCCTAAATCTTAAGGTACCTCAATCTTGTTTAAAACTTTTCTTACTACATCCTCAGATGTCATCTCTTCTGCTTCAGCTTCATAAGTAATGATAACTCTATGACGAAGTACATCCATGCCAATTGCCCGTACATCCTCAGGAGTAACATATCCTCTTTTATTTAGAAAAGCATGCCCTTTTGCTGTTTTCACCAGATAAATGGAGGCTCTGGGAGACGCTCCAAAAGATATTAGATCAACCAAATCATCCAGGCCATACTTTTTTGGATCTCGGGTAGCAAAAACAATATCAATAATATACTTCTCAATTTTGGGATCGATATAGATCTCTTCGACCACAGTACGTGCTTTTATAATATCCTTTGGTGTTACTACTGAATTTATACGTGGTTCTGGACCTGTTGACATCCTCCGCATAATCTCCAACTCCTCCTCAGGATTTGGATAATCAATAGAAAGTTTCAACATGAATCTGTCAACCTGGGCTTCAGGAAGCGGATAGGTTCCTTCCTGTTCAATAGGATTCTGGGTTGCAAGCACTAGAAAAGGATCATCAAGGGGAAATGTATTTTCTCCAATAGTAACTGTTCTTTCCTGCATAGCTTCAAGCAGAGCAGACTGAACTTTGGCAGGTGATCTATTTATCTCATCTGCCAGAATAATATTAGAAAAGATAGGACCTTTTTTGGTGGTGAATGTTCCTTTTTTTTGATCAAAAATCAAAGTACCAATCAGATCTGCTGGTAGAAGATCAGGAGTAAACTGTATACGATGAAAATCACTTTCTATGGCAGAGGAAAGCATTCTAACAGTTAAGGTCTTAGCCAGACCAGGAACACCTTCCAATAATACATGTCCATTGGAAAGCAAACCAATCAGCAACCTTTCTACCATATACTTCTGTCCTACCACTACTTTACCTATTTCACTGGTAATTTTTTCTACAAATGCACTTTCTTTTTGAATTTTCTTATGAATCGCTTCAATATCTTTATCCATGCATCCTCCTATCAATCATTTCTTTAAACAAAATTAAAAAAAATCAACTCATTTATAATTCTTAATTACTAATTTTTCTTTAATCCCCCTTTTTTTTGAAAACAATCCTTTTGTGGACTTCTTTCCTTCCTCTTCCTTCTCTTTCAGGATTTCCTTTTCTCTGGCAAGATTAGTTTCAAGAATGGTCTCTACAGTTGTGTATGCTTCATCCAAATCAGCCTGAGTTGCCTCTTTGCCAGAAAATTTCACCACATCTGCTTTGGAAAAAAGTATCTTTGACTTTCTTACCAGTCCCTCATTCAGCTTTTCTGAAGAAAGCATGTTCAATAATTCATCCGTAGTAGCTTCCAGGGCAGAAATCCCATATTTTTCAGATAAATACTTCCGAAAAAAATTTGTTAGAAGGGTGAATGGCTCATTTTTATCACTATTTTTAAGATCAACTTTATCCTTCAATTCATCCAGATACTTCTCTTCCATTATCTGAGCTATTTCCTGTTCCACTTGAGTATCACCTTTTTTCTTAAAAAAATAGTATATTCCTATCCCTCCTGCAACCATAATGATTAATCCTGCTATCATCCACATCCAGGGTAACCGTATCTCGCCTTTTTCTGGTACTGCTGAAACTGCCTCCACCCCTACTCTCTCAGTCTTTAAATGATATGTTTTACCGTTTAGTTTATCATTATAGGACATAGCAACAGTCTCAATATACCCCATACCCAGAGAAATAGGCTGCAAAATATAGGAGATCTCTTTAATTGCTTTTTTTCCTTCTTCAGTTTCCATAATTTTATTTGAAGCAGATGATCCAACAATTTCCAGATTAGAAAGGATTGGTTCTTCAATCTCTTTTATCTCAATATAGTCAATGTTACCCTCCCAGGTGAGCCGTACTGTTAAATATGCAGTTCGGTTTATTGGTACCTTCTTTGATTTTACCAATGTAGATAAAGTAACCGTTGTTCTCAATTTGGTTTGTACAGAATCAGTCTGCATAGCAGTTTGGGCAAAACAAAAACTGATATAAAAAACAATGAATAAAAAGCTCTTCATCATCTAACCTCTTTTTATACTATCCAATAGTTTTTATTTATTCTTACTGTAAATCTAAAATAAATGTTCCGTTAAAAATAACCTATAATTTAAAATTTTTCAAGTGTTTTTTATTATTTTTATAATTTATTGATGTTATTTCAAAATTAACCAATTTGCCTACTATTAACCGGAAAACTGGAAGAACATCCGCCCAAAATAACGTGTAACCTTTGACATGAAAAATAAAATTCTGTATATTAATGAGGTTGTTGAAAAATTTTATATTTCACTAATTTGAAGTACGTAAGTTTAATACTTATACTGCTGAAATTTTTAAAAATGGAGTAAATCAACTACGTCATTAATTATTGTCTACAAATATGGTATAAAATAATTAATCTGATCGAGGTAAAATCATGTCAGAAAAAAAAGGATTAGACAATCTTAATGTTAAAGCAAGAGAGAAAGAAATAAATACCATAAAGTACTTTTTCGATGAATTTGGAGAACCTGCATTCCGTACAATCCAGAAATATCATTTTTCCATTGGATATCAGAAAGGCTTTGAATTATTAAACAATCAATTAAATAATAAACAGTTTTCAAAAAAGAAATTTTGGAAAGATCCGGTTTGCGGTGTTAAAGAATTTCTTATCAAGTATTTTAAACAACGGGGTGGAAATATGCCGGAAATATGGTCTGAAAATGACACTGTGTATCTCAAAACTGCTACTGAAGTCTTCTGTGTCACTGAAGAAGCAGAAAAGAAGGCTTTAAAATGTCATACTGATGTTTGCAATATCTATTGTCGTTCTTTTGTAGAGGGATTAATCGGTATTTTTGAAGAGGTCTTTCCTGGAATAATAATCAATTTTTACAATATCAGCTCACGGCGGGATGAAAAACGAAGTGATTGTGTGGAAGCATTTCAAGTAAAGCACTTCTAATTAATTAAATTTATTGAGATCCCAACAACTATGATCTTCTTAAAAATATTATCTGTAAGGAAAACACAACATGTCTATTGGAATACTTTACGAATCTATTGAGTGGTCCAACCAACACCTTTTTGATCTCATTAACAATTCTGGTATAAGTGCAGAACTAATAAACCTGGAAACTGAAACCATTTCTTTTAAACGGATTCTCAAACACAAACTTATTATAAATCGACTTTTCCCGAGTGCTCCCTTAAGAGGGTTTAAAAAAGCATTCAGTGTTTCTGGTAATGTTTTAAAAATTGTGAAAGATCGTCAAATCCCAATGATAAATCCCTTTGAAGCTTATATGTATGACTGCAGTAAAATATGTTGTATTGAGGCTTTAATAAAAGCTGAAATACCTGTACCTGAATGTTTGGTTTATTTTTCCAATTCTGACCAGCTCAAAAAACATACTATTCAGTACCCCTGTGTATTAAAACCAGATTGCTGTGGACGTGCTTTTTTTACTTATATTTTACATAACAAACAAAAACTAAAGAATGCTTTAAAAAAAATTCCTGATCTGCCCTTTATAATTCAGGAGTACATTGAACCGATAAAAAATTACACTACCCGGATTGAAATTGTAGGTAAAAACATTATGAGTATTAACAAAAGGTATTTAGCTTCCAATGCCTTGTCAAGCTATCATGCAGGCTCTGTTTATAAAACCTATCCAGACTGCCCGGAGCAAATTATTCAGACTTCTTTTAAAGCTTTGACCATGCTTCATATTGAAATGGGAAGTGTGGATATAATCGAGACCAGTGGTGATAAATTTTACATTATTGATGTTAATGCAACCTCAAATTTTTCAAAAGACAATGTGGAAATGCTGGGTTTTGATCCTATAGAAGTGATGGCAGAATATATTATTAGTAAGTATAAAAAATTGTAACAAAAATTTATAAAAAGATGAAAAATAAAGATAAGAATATTTTATTATTCCAGAGAACACTTAATTGAAGATAAGCTTGTTGTTGATCTGTAAGAGCAAGTTTGATTAACTATACGAAATCCTGCGAGCTCTGTCTCTTTGCATTAAAATAAGATTTGTATTATGAAAAACCATTTCTTTCTTGTTGATATTTTAATTAAAAAAAAGAGGAAGAATTTAAAAAATTTGAAACCATTTTATTTTATTTGATTTTTATTTAGTAAAAATCAATAACTTCTAACACTACAATAAAAAAACAAGGAGGTTTACAATGAGAGTAAAAATTAAACACAATCTGATCTTTGTTCTATTGCTTTTAGCATTTTTATCCTTAACTGCTCAAGACCGAGAAATTGAACCGGTCAGCTTTAAAAATATTTCTGATAATTTATATGATATTTCAGGAGACCAGGAAGTCTATGGTGCAAATATTGGGGATAATGAAGTTACTATTATCGGCACCCATATTAAAGAAGAATCCCTTTATCTAATCTATTCCCACAAAGGAGATAACTCATTCAAACTTTCAGAAACCTTGACCAGAAAGCCGGAAACTCTTGACAATATCAACCTTTCGGATGTTAATATTTCGGATGATTTCTGGAATCCCCGTATTAAAAACAACTATCTAGTATCCTTTGTCAATATGCTTAATAAGTACGAGGAAAAGGGCGGTAGACCTAATCCCAAACTCATGGAAGCAGGTGCATATATCCTTCATAATAACCCCAATCCTGAACTGAAAAGCAGGTTGGATGTCAACTTTGACAAGCTTATTGAAAATTATATCACCGGCGGTCAGGTTAGGGAATGGAAGAGAATGCTCAATGGGGATCTTTATAGTGCCGGACATTTTATTGAGGCTTCCATAGCCTATTATAATGCCACAGGGAATGAGAAAGTATTAAATGCTGCCAAACAAGTAGCTGATGATATATACTCTAATTTCGGTTATGATAAAAGACGGGAAATTTCCCAGCATGAAGAAGTAAAGATTGCTCTGCTACGTCTATACGAACTGACAAGAGATCAAAAATACCTAGACATTGCTAAATTCTTTATTGATGAACGGGGACATTCACATAACGGACGTGAATTGTATGGCAAATATGCACAGGATCATATGCCAGTAATTGACCAGAATGAAGCAGTAGGACATACCGTGCGAGCGATGTATCTATATACACCTCTCACTCATCTGGCTACCCTAACTGGAGATTCAGATTATATTAATGCTGCCGACAGGATATGGGAAAATGCGGTGCATAAAAAGACCTATCTTGTTGGACATGTAGGTACTTACCGTAATCATGAATCATTTGGTGAAGCATATGAATTACCCAACCTCAACTGCTGGAACGAGACCTGCGCATCTGTTGGAAATGTATTCTGGAACTACCGCATGTTTGAACTACACCGTGAGGCAAAGTATATTGATATGTTGGAGAAAATCCTGTACAACGCCGTTCTTTCCGGAGTCTCACTTGATGGACAGAAATATTTTTACCAGAATCCCCTAAAATCTCTTGGTACATTTGAACGCCATTCATGGTACGGACCAAACTGTTGCCCTCCGAACATAGCAAGGCTTATAGCTTCTCTAAATAAATATATTTATGCAAAAAGTGATGTTAATGTATTTGTTAACCTGTTTATTGGCAGTGATATCAAAACCAGTATTAATGGCACTACAATACAAATAAGCCAGGAAACAGAATACCCCTGGCAGGGACAAATTAAACTGGATATTAATCCTGAAGATGATGTTCAGTTTACCTTACATATACGTATTCCCGGATGGACTAAAAATAAACCCATGCCTGGGGATCTCTACAATTACACCGATCACATAGATATTCCGCTTACTGTTGAGTTAAACGGTAAACCGATTAAGTATGATAAGAAAAACGGATATGCAGTAATTGAAAAAAAATGGAAGAAAGGTGATATCATTAAGTTTGAAATGGATATGCCTGTACGTAAAATCCTTTCAAATGAATTGCTTGCTGATAATATCGGTATGATTGCACTTCAGCGCGGTCCGCTGGTATACTGTGCCGAGGGAATCGATAATAAGGGTAATGTATTAAACCTATATATCCCCGATGATTCAGAATTTAGTGCAGTTTATAATGAAGAATTATTGAATGGACTGGTATCTATCACTGGCAATGTAAAAACATTGAGCCGAGGAAAGAATGAGGTGAGTATAGAAGAAAAAAAACATACACTTGTCGCCATACCCTATTACTCATGGGCAAACAGGGAATCCTCTGAAATGAGTGTGTGGCTGGCAACTGATAAATCAAGAGTCATTCTCCCACCTGTTTCTTCAATTGCATCAAAATCAGAAGTAAGTTCTTCATGTAATAAGGGTACAATTAATGATAATTACCCGGGTGGAGATGCGCCAACTGTTGCACAACGCTTCTATCCTAGCTCACAGGCCGGTGATATTGGATTTGAGGCTTTATACGACCAGGTTGAGCCAATGAATTCATTTGACGGATCATCCACCTACCTGAGACTGCGTCCTCAATCGGGTGATGAAGCATGGGTTCAGTACGATTTTGACAAAGAATATGAAATATCCAAAGTCAGTGTTTACTGGAAAGACGACAAGCAGTATTGTAGGGTACCTATATCATGGAATCTTGAATACAAATCAGGTGACAACTGGCTACAGATTGATAATAAATCAGATTACACTGTAGTAAAAGACAGCTTTAATACAGTGACTTTTAAACCTGTAATAACTACAGCCATTAGAATGAATATCAAACTAAACGGACTCGACTATAAAAAAGGCGAATTGGGTCCACCTGATGGCAATTATATGCCAAATGACACTACCTGGTACGAATGTGGAATTATTGAATGGGCTGTAATGTAAACATTATCATCCTTCATTAGCATAGTTCTCCAGATCTGTACTATTTGAGTTCATTGGACTTGAATTCCTCAATTGTTAATAAAAACTCGAACTGTTAAGTCCCAGATTAAATTGAAAAGCTAAAAATTAATAACATTAATAAAATTATCAAATTAATAAGTTAAAAAATTTGAAATAACCTTGAAAAGCTTAAGGAGGTAAAAATGAATAGACGTATTGATATTATATTTATTATCCTAGTTCTTTTTTCCTTGGCATCATTATCTGCACAGGATGGGAAAGAACAGCCGGTCAGCTTTAAAAAAATTTCTGATAATTTATATGAAATTATGGGAGGTCGGGGAGCCCAAGGCGGCGCCTACATCGGTGATAACGGAGTTCTCATTATTGATGCTAAAATGAGTAAGGAATCAGTTGATCAAACTTTTAATGAATTAAGAAAAATAACAAATAAACCAATCAAATACTTAGTTAATACCCATAGCGACGGCGACCATGTCTATGGAAATCAATATTTTCCCGCATCTGTTACTATCATTGCCCATGAAAACTGTCGAAAGGAATTTTTCCATGAAACCAGAGACGGCTCACCATCACATTGGAATAAATCTGAACTGACACCTTTTATTCCCTCACTTACTTTTAATAAAAAAGCAAATATATATCTCGGTTCAAAAAAAATTGAACTATGGTATTTTGGTATAGGCCATACCACTGGAGATATAGTTGTTTACTTTCCAGATGAAAAGACCGCCTTCTTAGGAGATCAAATTTTTTTAAACCGGCCTCAGCTTATTCATACTTACAAAGGAGGAAATTCCTTCAAGCATGTTGAAACCTTAACCAGAATGTTGGAAACCCTTGATGCTGAACAGTTCTGCAGTGGACACAGCAATATGACAGATCGCACAGAAATTAAAAATCACATTCAGAAAATTAAAGGG
>CAYUAG010000053.1:0-26312 GCA_964442615.1 uncultured bacterium | reverse complement strand
CCACATCTGATACAAACAATACCTTTTTGGGACAAGAATTGTTGGGACTGAGGATATTTTTCTAATAAATCCTCTATCCAGATATCTTTGTTTATTTTCATAGTTTTAATCCAATTTTTTTAATGAATAAAGCGGTTAGCATGAGATTAAGGGCTTGTCTGTAAAAATTCACGATATAAAAGGTAAGATACATTACCGTAGTTCAATGGTAGCCATTTCTATTATAACAGGTTTTTGGGGTTCATGAAAAGCAATGTTTGATTCTTCTCCCACAAATTTTTCATCTACTTCAACCTCGCCAATTTTTTCTAATACATCTATTCCTTCTATAAGCTGACCAAAAACAGTATAGTTTCCATCAAGATGTGGTCTGGGTGCAAGACAGATATAAAAGGAGCTGTCACCGCTGTCTGGATCCTTATCTCTGGCAAGTCCTACGGTTCCTTTAATATGTTTATTTTTATTGAATTCTGCTTTAATTTTCTCACCACCGCCTCCTGTCTGGATTACATGTCCCTGGACAACCCGGTAGAATTTTTTACCGTTATAAAAGCCCTCATTTACCAAATTTTGAATTTGAGAACAAGTATTAGGTGCATCTTTTTCATAAAATTTAAAAATCATGGTGCCAAGATTGGTCTGCAAAACACAGATTTTTTCTTTTTTTGTGCAGGAAAATATCAGTACCAAGAACAGCAGTAATAAAAGTAATTTTTTCATCATAACTCCTCCTTTTTATACAATGTATTTCTATTAACTTGATGTGTTTTTAGAAATCTTTTAATATGACTTTAATTTTTCCAGAAATGTATGAAAGATATTTTAGTCGGATTATAGTTCCTATGTCTGTGAGATTTTTTATTAATAAATAAAAAAGATATAAAATTAAAGCGTATATGCAAGTGAATATTAAAAAATATTTGGAAAACGGAAGCAATGTAGATGAAGATAAGGTGAGTGCGGATTTTAAAAGGGAGTATTGAAGTTCACACTTCCTCCAAATGAAGAAGAACAGGGAAAGGCAATCAGGATCAATATTTACTAATTTCACTTCACCTTATTATAATCAATATGTACTTAAAAAGGATATATAGATTTTTTTTAACTCTGATGGATTATATACCCATTATAGAAATCCAGGGGATGTTCTGGTTTTCAATCAGAGATTATGAACCTGGTTAGTTCATGTAATGTTAAAATTATTTTTACATGGTGCTTCTAATAATATCCAGCCAGATTTTGCCGGTAGAATCTGTTTGGTATAATTTTTTTAATTTTGTACAAATGTAATCAGGACATAGAGCACAGGTTTCCAAATTTTTTTCTTTAACACACTTACGAACTTCACAGGTTAGACACCCTGAAAACAATATACCAGATTCTGTCCGGCAACCATTGCAGTCAGTTATATCTGATTGATCATAATTTGTACCATAGTGTTCATTGCAGAGTTGAGCTATCTTGGTTTTCATTTTCTTCTGTATTTTTTTATCCGGCTCTTTTGATGCCCAATAGATAGGACAACTTTTACAGGTCAAACCACAATAAGCAACAATTTTTTTAAAATTCATTTTTAATACACCAATTATTCTTAATTATTGTATATATTTTCAAACTAAAAAAAGAAATCATCTTTCCTGACCATATACTCCTAAAATTATTGTTGTCAAACAGAAAGTTTTTTTATTCAGGATAGACTCTGAGGAATTTTCTGGATAATTCCCTAACTATTGATAACACTGCCAGAAATTATCTTTTATTGTTCACTACTACTTAGAGGGTAATTCGATTTACCTTCAGGCAAGCTGATAATAAAGTAAAGGAGATCCGATAATTTACAATTAACATTTACATGAAAAGGAATGTATGTTGTATATTAATTCAGACTGATGTTCATAGATCACCAGAGTAAGGAAAATGTACTAGCTGAGCAAAAATGCAGGTATAATTAAATCATATCAGGTCTTATGTTTAGTGAGATGATCGATACCTTCCAGTAACATATCTACATCTTTTAAGGATATAAATATATTGGTGGATACTCTTACTCCTCTGGTGTTATCTTTTGTTCTGCCAATGGTTCTAATCACGATATTGTATTTTTCTTTAAGATAATTAACAATATGCTCAGGATTCACTCCCTCAATGGAAAAAGCTGTGAGTCCGCCACTTAGATAAAGATCAGTGGGTGTATGCAAGCGTACATTCAATGTTTGATTATTTTCACACAGTCTCACAACTTGGGATGGAGAAAGAAAAATCATCCTGTAAATTTTACTTGGGACGGAGGGGAAATATAACAGATAGTTCCGAGTGGAAAATTAAATTACCCTTTTCCAGGCAGCTTTAAAAATAACAGCAGCTTGTTCTGGAGTAAGTTTTTTATTTTTATATTTAAGTTGTTTTTTAAATTCTAGTATCGTTTTACCAAATAAAAGTTCCCTATCTTTTAGGTTTGTAAAAGAATCTGGAGATATTCTTTTTAAATATTCAGCATATTTAATCAATACATTTTCCTGCGACCATAAAATTAATTTCCTTACCATTAAAAAACGTTGATTAATTGAGACTTCAGTTGGCCTTTTATCAACAACTAATTTACTATGTGTTTCAAGTAATAATTCAAATGCTTCTCTTTCTTGTTTATATTTGTATTTTTTCTTCTCACTAGATACCTTTAATATGTTTTTAATATATTGACTAAATAATGTAATTGCACAACCAGTTGCTAATAATAAAATTGATTCCCATATATTCATTAATTTACCTCTAATGTTTTTTCTCTTTATGATCTTGTTATAATTTCTTATTTTATAAGACTTCACCTCACCGAGCTAAATTAAAACAGTCAATCCTTAACACAACGAACCGAAAAAGCGTGGTGCTTATTGCCGCCATTACGGTAAATTTTTGACCTCCCACTATGCAGGTTCCGGTAAAACGCATCGCCTATACCCGGGGGCTCAGTAGAAGTCCAAAAGTTAGCATAGTACCCCAGAAGATGGCAATAACCATAGTAAAGATAGTCACGGGAACCATCAGGTAACGCGGAAAATCCACTTTCATTAGTGGCCCCAGTGTTTGGGCTGTTCCAATGGGTTATTCCGTGGGCTGTGCCGGGTTTTTTTAGTTTGCCCCCTTCATTGGTACCACGATTTCCTGTATCATCGGCCTGTGACTGGCCCATGCCGAGGTACATTTCCAATTCTTTCCACTCCAAATCGGTTGGAACATGCCAGCCTTTGGGTGCTAAACCGCGAGAATCGTTTACTGCATACCAGTTGTAGAGTCGGCCATAAGTAGACCTCTTACCTTTGTTATTACCATAATTGAGGTAGGCACCAGATGATAAATTTCCCCAATCCATATAATCGGTCATATTTAGTATGGCATCGCCATTACTGTAATGTGTTACTTTTAGATTTTCGGTCATCCATACCTGGTCACCAATTTTTATTGTCTTATATGTGTTGCCGTCAATGTCAGTTACTGTTGTTACTGTGTTGATGGTTTGACCGTACGTTGGTTTGGCTGTTGCAGTACGTACTTTCCCTGTTAAAACAACATGGTATAAACCATCGGTACCGTAACCAATATCAATAATCTTAAAACCAGGCATCAGATAAGCTTCTGCTTTACTTTGTATCCAGTCTTTCTTTAACATGAAATTTTCTACTTCTGTAACAGATTTTATATTTACCCCTGCTTTTTCAACTGCTTGTAGTTTTGCGTCCATTATTGCTTCGTCTCTATCTCTGCGTTTGGAATTTTTGATGCCGTCTGATATGCCCTGTATTGAGACTTCTATTATATCCTGAGCTTGTAAGGTAACAGACCTGGTAAGTAATAATAAGAACAATATCACTAAAAATTTTATTTTTTTCATATTTATTCCTTATTTGTTTAATTTTGTTGTGGAAAATAAAACATAAGCAAATTTATTGTAGCCGAATGTGTGCTTCATCTTTAGCTTTTTGAGGTACTTAAAAACAAATACATAAATATCATTTTCGGCGAAGTTAAGAATACCTCGCTGAGCGAAGAAATATGGTCATTTTTTATTTAGCCGGATTTTTATATAGACTTTTATTGTAAACATACCAGGAAAATTCCCAATTTTTTGTTTTTGGGATTATAATTTAACGCCCCTTTTTATAGTGTTGATAAGAATACTTATGTGGACTAACAAAATATCAATAATATTAATCTTATTTAATTGCACCATGTTTTGTGGCAAATTCAACGAATCCCTCTGGTGCATTTATAATATCAGATATATTTGTGTTATCAAAATCATCAATACTGCGCCAAAATTGAATATTTTGTATGTCTGCACCACATAAGAATGAATTACTTAGTTTTGTAATACCGAGATTAGCACCATGTAATTTTGCATCCCTGAAATCGGCTTGTTGTAAATTTGCTGCCATAAAATTGGCATTATGTAATTTTGCACCCTTGAAATTGCTGCTCTTTAAATTTGAGTTAGATAATATAATTTTTTTGAAATAACCATCAAATTTATATTGTTGTAAATTTGTACTCCTTAAATCAATCAACTGATCTTTTTTATCATTCTTCCAGTTTCTTCTTCCAATGACTTTCAGAATTGATTGGATATCTTCCTTAATTTCTACTTTTGTTTCTTTATCCTTGCTTTCTTTTTGGGATTCTGACATATCTATTTTAGCATTTTCTCGTACATAGGCAACAAGAATTTCCATGATTTGAGGATGATCTTTGGGGGAATCTTTAGCAATGCGTTCAAGAGCATATATACCGCCTAATCGAACTTCAAGGTTTTCTTTTTTACACAGCTGATCAATTGCCCGGGTGAACCTTTCTGTAATTTGCCCTTCTTCATTTACTTGAACCCGTTTCCATGTAAAATAGAGACCAGCTAATAAAACAATACCACCAATAATTTGAGCAACTGTTTTTCTACGGTTATTTATTTGAGTTAAATATTCATTTTTAGTTAAACTTTTCTCATATTTTGAAACTTCTATCACTGGAAGTTTTATTAAAAAAAACCAAGATATGCCTAGAAAAATTATTATTAGAACAATACCCAAAAATTTTCTTTGTTTTTTACTCATATAGTACCTTTACACCAATAAAGCAACAATAGAATAAATCTTCTTCTTTACTCCATCAATACCATCATTATAAATCATTAAAGTCTAAACATTGGCATGATCTAAAAATTTTACAACTTTTGCCAGAGGCATTTTTTTTGGGAATTTTAATATTTTCATAATAAATACCATATACAATGATAATCGAAAAATAAATTATTAATATTTAATAATAAAAAAATATAACCAAAACGTCAAGCTTTTTTTAAAATTTACCCACTCTCCCGATATAAAATCCTCTTAACAAATTACTTGATCATGCTAACCTGCCCCCTAAAAACACCCGGTGATGCCCCGGAAAAAATGGGGCAACAACTGGGATTTTTTATATCTACAAAATTTCTAACTCTTAAACCCCGGATGTCCCATCTCTTTGGGACTCCGGGTGTTTGAATACTAGCACATTCTCAAAAACACCCGGTGAGCCGCCTGAGAAAATGGCGGCACAACCGGGGTTTTACCGCAACCTGTTCTCTGATATTCCTCCTATACTTAGTGTCTTTGAGCCTTGGTGGCTATGCATTGTTCAGAATACTTAAAAATAACCCTCCATCCTATCAAAAGCCTTATTTATCGTA
This sequence comes from uncultured bacterium, assembly GCA_964442615.1. Lineage (GTDB taxonomy): Bacteria > Zhuqueibacterota > QNDG01 > QNDG01 > CAYUAG01 > CAYUAG01. The sequence continues at coordinate 20,596 of CAYUAG010000053.1, read as the reverse complement.
TCCTCTTCTACACAAAAAGACAATCGGATATGGTTTTCCCCAGTAGGGCCGAATGCTATTCCGGGAGTTGCAGACACTTTTGCTTCTCTTAAAAGTTTCTTGCAGAAAACAACAGAATCTTTGCCTTCTTCAAGCAGTATCCTGGGAAACATGAGAAATTTTTGAGGAGCATTTACTAATCCAATTGAGGCCAGGCTGCCTTTTCTTTACCAATTTTTAAAACACCATATAGTATTGCAATACCTAACAAACCGCCGAATGATTGGGCAACACTAAGACCAATTGATAAATTTATAATCAGAGCTATTATACTGGTAGCAAAAAATCCCCAAAAACCCCATTTCTTCCATTTGAATAATGCAACTGCGCAAGCAACATTAAAAAAACCTATAACTGCCAATAATGGGAAAATCAATGCTGGTGAATCTGGAAATGAACTCCTTATAGTTTCGTTAGCAAATAAGTAATATAATGCCACACCTGCATTTGCGATTATCATTAGAATTAGCCAGGTTGTTAAGCAGCCGTGTCTTTGTTTTTCTTCCATTTTTTCCTCCTTTTTTTGATCTCTATGTTTGTAGGGCCCCTAAAAGTGTAGGGTAACCTACCATTTTAATTATTTTAAAAATACATAAGAATGAAGATTTTAAAAAGATCCACTTTTAACAAAGCAGTATTTTTTTATTTTAACATGTTGATAAATGTGAGTGTTATAATTTTTTTACGACTGGATAGAATCTCTTTGTTTTTAATCATGCTGGGAATAATTCTTGCTTAAGTAATCGCAATCTTATATATTTATAAATGTAAATCCATAGGAACAACAGGCAGCAAAAATTTATTTGATACTATAGAATGTTACAATCAGTTTTTTATAAAACCGGAGTACAATGGTATGCATAATAAGAAAGAACGGTTGCCCTGCACTGTCTTTGATCTTCCTGTTCAGGAACTTAGACGGGGCTATCGCAGTGATGTATATTTTTGGCGTTCCAAAGTGTCACTTGAAAAATTCGGTATCAATAAACAGGTGACTATGCAGGTTTTTCAAAAGAAGTCTTCCATTGTCTGTGGTATTGATGAGGCAATTGCCATCCTGAAATTAGGATCTGGAAGCTACCAAGATCTGGATAAAGCCTATAGTCTTTTTGACCAACTGGTTGAATTAAAACCAAAAATCAGAGAAGCTTTCCTCAACCACAAAAAAAAGTATCTTTCCTTAACAGAAGAGCAGATAAAGATTTCTGAACAACTGGATGCACTCTGGGAGCGTGGATACCATCAGTTGGAGATTCAAGCATTGTATGACGGTGATGCCATAAAACCGTGGGAAACAGTCATGCATATCACCGGTCCCTACAGACTTTTTGCCCATCTGGAAACCATCTATTTAGGTGTACTTGCTCGCAGAACCAGGGTAGCCACCAATGTACGGCGGGTAGTGGAGGCAGCAACCGGGAAACCAGTGCTTTTTTTCCCTGCCCGCTTTGATCACTGGGCAGTACAAGGAGGCGATGGATATGCTGCTCATGTAGGAGGAGTGAAAGGTGTTTCTACAGATGCACAGGGTCGCTGGTGGGGGGGGAGCGGGGCTGGAACAGTGCCCCATGCCTTGATTGCAGCCATGGACGGCAACACTGTGGAAGCAGTTAAAATTTTTGGAGAGACCTATCCGGATGTAAATCTTGTTGCCCTGGTTGATTTTGATAATGATGTCATTAAAACCAGCCTTGAATGCGCTCATGCTCTGGGTTCCAAACTCTGGGGAGTACGGGTTGACACTTCCCACGATATGGTCGATAAATCTCTGTTTGATGAAATGGGTACATTTAAGCCAACTGGACCAGCTCCAAAACTCATTTTCAAATTGCGGCAGGCTCTTGACCAGAAGGGATATGAAGAGATTAAGATCATTGTTTCTGGTGGTTTTACAGCTGAGAAAATTGCAAATTTTGAAGATAATAATGTTCCGGTTGATGTCTACGGAGTGGGCAGTGCTTTTCTCAGAGAACCTATAGATTTCACGGCTGATGTTGTAAAAGTTGAAGGAAAACTGTGTGCAAAAAAAGGACGTAAATTTATTGACAATCCGAGACTGGTGAAAGTAGATTAAAAGAATAGGTATTGTTAAAAGTTTTATAAAATAATGCAAAGCGATAACGATATAGAAGTTAAAGGAATTTAATATGTTGTTGGTGTCGAAATTGAAGAGAGAACTATGTAATTTGGGTATAAATAATTTGATTTGTATGGTATTAAATCCCTCTTTTTTAAAGAGGGATTTAGGGAGATTTTTATTATTTTCAAAAGGTACTAGATTCAGATAGCAATGATTAAAATCACAACAATGTATTCTCTATAGAGAAACAATTTGTTTATACATTTTATAAATTAATGTAAATAAACAAGTTAAATATAAATAATTCTAAAACTTTTGACCCTATGTAAGAATTTTGAAGGAGTGTATCATGAATACCCAATTACCTTTACCTCCGCATTATAATCCCTCAAATGCAGATAAACTGTACCGGGTAGAATATCAAAAACTTGCAGATGCTGCCAGGGAATGGGCAGACAGGCACCATATTTCTGCTGCTCATTATGATAACAATCGCATTGCACTTCTTGGTGTGGATATACAAAATACCTTCTGTCTGCCGGATTTTGAGCTTTTTGTAGCCGGTCCTTTGGGAAACGGTGCTGTTGAAGACACCAAACGGCTGACCTCTTTTTTATATAAAAATCTTGCTTATATTACCAGTATTTTTGTTACTATGGATACCCATCAGGCTATGCAGATCTTTCATTCACTTTTTTTTATTGATAATGAGGGCAATCCCCCATCTCCTATGACAGTGATAACCCAAGAGGACATTGAAGATGAAAAGTGGAAGGTTCGGCTTGAGGTTGCTGAGAGTCTGGGTTATAAATATGATTACTTAGAAAAGCATCTTCGCCATTATGTAAAAAGTATTGCTCAAGGAGGAAAATATGATCTCACTATATGGCCTTATCACGCTATGCTTGGAGGTGTCAGTCATGCTTTGGTGCCCTTACTGGATGAAGCCATCTTTTTCCATACCATTGCCAGATTCAGCCAACCTGATATTCTTATTAAAGGAAGCCACCCCTTAACAGAACACTACTCGATTTTCAAACCTGAAGTAAGTGAAGATTTTGAAGGGAAAAAACTTAGCGAAGAATCAGAACTGGTTGAGAAACTGAAAGATTTTGATGCAGTTATTATTACAGGACAGGCAAAAAGCCACTGTGTTGCCTGGACCATTGATGATATGCTGACTGAAATGAAACAAAAGTACCCTGACCTCGTAAACCGTACTTATCTATTGGAAGACTGCACATCTCCAGTAGTAGTACCAGGAGTTGTTGACTACACTAAGGAAGCAAACAAGGCATTTATTCGTTTTAAAGATGCAGGTATGCAGGTTGTGAATACAGAACAGCCTTTAAATGAATGGCCTGGTATCAGGTTGTAAAAATTTGTGGTTTGTCGATTGTGTAGGATATGTCTGCTGTGTATACATTGAATCAGAAAATGTGTTTGTATTAATTATTCCGGGTAATTAGGTTCCCCCATAGTCTTTTTTTCATTTTTGCTGCATGGGTATGGGATTCATCATTTTTAAAATACAAAGAAAAAAATTATGCTTTTCAATAGATTTTTCAACCAAATTTCTACTTGATTTTTAGAAAAACAGCTTTATTTTCATAACTTAATTGAGGAGCCCTCTTTATGCAATCAATGAAAATCTGTGTTAGAGCAACTATTCTTTTCGTCCTTTCTACACTTTGTTTTGCGCAGACCAAAAAACCTTTATATCCTTACCGCATTGAAGATACACCCATTATTGACGGTATCCTGGATGATCTTATCTGGCAGAAATCCCCCATGGAAACTGGTTTTCAAACCTATTATCCCGATTATGGTTCACCTATGTCCGAGGATACCAAGGTCTGGTACGCTTATGACCGGAGGAATATCTATTTTGCCTTTATGTGTTCTGACAATGAACCCGATAAGATCAAGACTTCTGTTACAGCCAGAGACAAAATTCGGTCTGATGATTGGATCTGTATCAATCTTGACACTTTTAATGATCAGCAGGGACTATACGCCTTTTATGTAAATCCCCAGGGTATACAGATGGACAGCCGGGCCATTGGTGATGAGGAAGATACCAGTGCTGATTTTGTTTGGTATAGTCGTGGTCGTATCACTGATAAAGGGTATACAATTGAGATGAGGATCCCTTTTAAATCGATTCGCTATTCAAGCAAGGAACCAGTAACTATGGGTGTTATTTTTGAACGTTATATCAGCCGTCGCAGTGAAGCTGGTACCTATCCTGCACTTGATCCTAAATGGGGAATGAATTTCAACACCCAAACCCGACCGCTTATCTACACAGGTATAAAACACTATCACCTTTTTGAAATATTGCCTGCTGTTACCTATACCCGCAATAGCAATAGTGATCAAGGAAAGCTTGTCACAGATTCTTCGAAACCTGAATTTAGCCTTACAGGAAAGTTGGGAATAACCTCTCACTTGATATTGGACGGCACCCTTAATCCAGATTTCAGTCAGGTGGAAGCCGATGCTGGCCAGGTGGATTTCAATCGCCGGTATGCCCTTTTTTATCCTGAAAAGAGGCCGTTTTTTTTAGAAGGAAGGGAACATTTTCTTTTTGGAGGCCATACAGCTGGCGATCCCCTGGATGCAATTGTGCATACCCGCATGATAGTAAATCCCAGTGTTGGTATCAAATTGACTGGTAAAATTGGTAATAACAATACCCTGGCCATTATCTATGCCCGGGATGAGCTGCTAGCAGAATCCGAGGAAAAAGGGAAGCCGCAATTTACAATTTTACGGTACAAACGGGCTCTCACCCAGGACAGCTATCTGGGATGTTTCTACACAGGTCGCGAATCAATGAATAATTACAACCGAGTTGCCGGTACAGACGGCCATCTGCGACTCAATAGTTCCAGTTATATTGGATATCATGCTTTTGTCTCCCAGACAGAGGATGGATCAGGGCCTAGAAGTAACGGTCATGCCCTGGGTTCTAACTATTACTATCACACTCGTGACTGGGTGATGAATTTTCGATTGCATGATCTTTCCAAAGATTTCCATACAGAAACCGGGTTTGTTACCAGAACCGGTATAAGCCGTTTTAGAGCTGGTATTATCCGACGTATGTATGTGAATTCAGGATTCATCAAACGGATAGATCCTTTGCTCAATAACCAGTTTATCAAGGACAGGGCAACTGACATGTGGGAGCATAGCAATTCCTTCCATCTCACCTTTATTCTCCCCAGGATGTCAATAGTCCGTTTCGGCTATATTTATGCTGATGAAATATTTCTCAGTGAAAAATTCAGCACCAGTAATGTACAGTTTATCTCTCAAACTCAGTTCACAAAACAACTCTTTCTCAGTCTAACTCTGGTCTATGGTAAAAAGATACGTTACATTGAAGCTCCTTATCAGGGCAAGGGCAGCAGTGTCTCCGGTGTCATTACCTATCAGCCCTCAGATAAATTCAGCTCCAGTTTCAGCCTGGTGTACGGCGACCTCTTCAAGGATAGTGATAACAGCAGAGTATTTGATTATACGATTATCCGTACACACAACACTTATCAGGTGAACAGATATTTTTTCTTCCGCGCCATTGCTGAGTACAACTCATTTTATGAACAACTCACCACTGATTTCCTGGCCTCCTTTACCTATATTCCTGGTACGGTTATTCATATAGGTTACGGTTCCAGGTATGACAGGCTGGAGTGGAAAGATGACCAATACCGAGAGAGTGACAGCTTTTTGGAAACCAAGCGGGGCTTATTTTTCAAAACCTCTTATTTGTGGAGATGGTAATTTATATCTAATCTATCAGCAGTTACACCAGTCCAACATATTATATCGTAGTAAAAAATGGGATGAATACAGATGTCAGAAAATAAGGAATTCTTTTACCAATTACTTTACTAACCTGAACAATTCATAGTCACCAAGGCTCAAAGACACTAAGTGTTAGGAAAATAAGGATTAATGATGCTTGATAATAGACATAACAATATAAATAAGTTTTACAATTCAATTTTCTCTATTCATTTGTTTCTTTGTGACTTAGTGCCTTTGCGGCAATCATTTATGAATAATCCAGGCTAAAAGTTTTTTTTACAGGTCCCAGCGTCAGGGATCAAAATTGTAGGATAGGCTTGCAGCCCATCAATTGGTGAAGGACTATTAGTTTACCTTACTTGACTGATTTATGAATAGAATTTTTACTGTTTAATTTTTTTGATCGCCCTGGATTTCCTAATCCAGGGCGTATAAAGGTTGGGCTTCATAGCCCATAACATAACATGGTAAAATCATGAAAAGATACTGTATAGTACCAAGCGAAACTATATTTTACTATTCAATCTGTACCATAATCAATTGTGTTTGCAATGAGCTTAAAATTTTTGTTTTTATTAAATTTGTCACCCTTCGACTTAGCTCAGGGTAACAAATCTATGTTTTTTGGTCACCCCGAATGAGGTATAAAAACAGCATAGGTTAAAACACCCGGTGTCTCGCTTTGCTCGACAACCGGGGTTTTAACGTTTATCTAAGACTGTAGGAATGAGGTTTATTCACGGAAATTTTTTATTTTTTACCATCCTGAGCAGACGATAACTTTTTTATTTCCTGGGTAAAACTTTCAAGTCGATTTTGTACATACCAGTTGACACTGTTTTCAGGATATTTTCCGTTTTTATCAGGAGTACCGGCTTTTGTTCCGGTTAAAAGCTCAATCCCTTCTTCAATGTTATTTACCGGCCATATGTGAAATTTTCCCTTCTTTACGCTGTTTACAACCTCCTGTTTGAGCATGAGGTTTTTTTGATTACTACTGGGTATAATGACACCCTGATTACCGGTCAGTCCTTTTGCTTTACATACCTGATAAAAACCTTCAATTTTCTCATTTACTCCCCCAATGGCCTGAACTTCTCCGTTTTGATTCACAGAACCGGTAACAGCTATTTGCTGATTAATGGGGAGACCTGATAGTGCAGAAAGAAGAGCATACAACTCTGTAGACGAGGCGCTGTCACCTTCAACTCCGCTGTAACTCTGTTCAAATACAAGATGCGCAGAAAGAGTAAGCGGTTTATTTTGTGCATATTTTTTTAATAAGTAACCGTTCAGAATCATAACACCTTTACTGTGAATCGGCCCTCCTAATTTTACCTCGCGTTCAATATCAATAATCCCCTCTTTACCTGGGGTTACATTTGCCGTGATTCGGCTTGGTTTCCCAAACATATAATCTCCCAGGGAAATGACTGAAAGTCCATTAACCTGGCCAGTTTCCTTTCCTTCTGTATCAATAAGAATGAAGTTTCGTTCAATCATTTCTCTCACCTTTTGTTCCATAAGATTTGAGCGGTAAATTTTCTGATCTATGGCTTTGTCAACATGTATTTCCCCAATCTGGTTATTACCATCTTTTTGAGCCCAGTAATGGGATTCTCGGATCACATCAGCAATAGCGCCAAAATGGGTCGACAGCTTTTCCTGATCACTTGTCAGCCGCAGGGCATGCTCCAGGATACGGATTATTGCTCCACTATTCATGCATAAGAGCTTTTCCTTGTCACAGAATTTTGCCAGGAAACTGAGGAAATTTTTTATTCTCTTGTCTGTGATATTCATACTGATATCAAAATCAGCTTTAACTTTGAATAATTCCGGGAAATCTTCATCGTACATATGAAGCAGTTGATAGTAAAGTGATTTGCCCACCAGAATGATTTTCAGATCTAGTGGTATTGGTTGAGGACGCAGACTTTTAGTTGAAAGAAAGCCTAATTTTTCCCCAGGTTCCTCGATTTGTATTTCATGACTTTTTAGAGTGCGTTTAAGACTCTCCCAACTCAGAAGATTCTTTAAGACATCTTCTATCGGTAATATCAGGTATCCACCATTAGCTTTGTGAATTGCGCCTGGTCGGATCATGGTAAAATCAGTATTCAATGCTCCCATAGTCATCTCTTTTTCAATACGTCCGAATAAATTATTATAGCTGGGATTCAATTCAACTACTACTGGGGTCCCATCCTTTTTACTGTTGTCAACCAGAATATTTACCTGATATCTGCGGAAAAAAATCTGTTTGGCATACTCTTCTTGGGCTGCCATTTTTGGAGATACATTCTGATCATCGGTTTTTTCAGTTTTAAATGCATCAATATTGTCAATGATATCTTCCTCTACATCTTTCAGATAGTTGTTAACAATCTGACTATCATGGTATTTTTCATTCATATCATTAATCATTCCCTCTACTACATGAAGAGCTACTTTTCGATCTAGATCCTTTAGTTTATTTTGTTTTTCACGTTCAAGTTTCCGTAGTTCTTTACTAGTTTGATTGAATTTTTCCATGAGTTCATTTTTTTTATTTTCGATTGCTTTCAGTTCATTTTTTGCTAACTTTTGTAGTTCATCATTGTTGAGGGGCTTACCGTCTTTTACGGGAATGATAAGCATCCCAATTGGAGTTGCTTGTATTGAAAAACCATTATTTGAGGCTTCTTCATTTAATGATTTGGAAAGTGATTCCTGGATCCTTTTTATGTTTTCAATAACCTCGTCTTTTTTCTGAGTGTACTCATCACTTTCAAATACTCTGGGTAGTTCTTCTTTGACATGATCAATAAGATGTTTCATGTCCTTTTCAAATTCTCTTCCCTTACCTGGTATAAATTTACAGGTTAAGGGTTGGTAAGGATCCTTAAAGTTGTTCAAGTAACACCAGTCTGGTGGGGTTTTTCGTTTCTTGGCTAGTTTCTCTACAAAAGGTACAACAGCACTCATTTTCCCTATTCCTGGAGGACCTGATAGATAAATATTAAATCCGTCATTATGTATGTCCAAGCCAAATTTCAGAGAGGATACAGCTCGATCCTGTCCGATAATACCTTCTACTGGTTTAATATCTTTTGTGGATGATATACCCAGTTTTTTTGCATCGAATGTTTTTTTTAATTTATCTGCTGATAATTCCGAAACCATTTTTATTCCTTTCATTGATTTTTTATTTGGTCATATCAATTGAATTTTGATTTTGACAAGTTTTATCATGAAAACAATGTAATGTTTTTTTTGTATTTTTCAAATGGGTGTAACATCTGAACAGATCAGAATTTTGGAATTATTTGATTTATTGAGTATAAATAGATTTTCGTAGCAATAATCTGTAATATTTTAAACTTCAGTTTTATGATTCTTCGAGGAAATATATTTACCGACTCCGAAGAATCAGATAATATCTTCTATCTTGTCCACCATATCAGTGACACTCTGAGATAATCCTGTCAAGGTCATGGCCTGCTTGCCGACAAATCCGAATCCTCTGAGTGGATTTTTACTTTTTTTATCAGGTAAATCTTCATATTTGTTTAACATGTCTGCTATGTTACTGTTATGTACTGATATTTTTATCCTCAATATTGCTTAGTACTTAATTTTCTAAATACGGTGACGTATTATCATTTTTGTTTTTTAGTGATTTTTAGACAAGATAACAGAATTTATTCAGTGAGATAAATTTGTTTGTAGTTGAAAGTAGTCTGATGGAATTGTATCTCACTGGATTAACAAGATAATTAAAATTTTTATTATTAGAATTAAATTATAATTCCAATATAACTCTCATTAAATATTTCTTATTTAATCGTGTGCATCTTGTTAATCCAGTTAATCGCAGATATTGATAGGAATCCGTTTTCCCCTTAATTATTATTCTTCTTCGTTTTCCTGTTTTTTGGTTTCAGGGGGTTCATCAAAGGAAAATTCCAGGCCTCTGATGTATTTTTCCAGCCACTGAAACTCTTTGTTCATTTTATACAGACGGTGGCGGAGTTCCCGGGGGCCATGGCCAGAACGGGGAAAGACCACCAGCTCTGTGGGTACTCCATTAGCCTTTAAACCCCGGTACATTTCCACACTCTGTGGCATGGGAACCCGTTTGTCGTTTTCTCCTACCAGAATCAGGGTTGGAGTTTTGGCTTTATGGATTTGGAATATAGGGGAGTTTGCTCGATAGGTATCCAAAGGTGAATCAGCCTGCCAGGGATCACCCAGAAACCAGGGAGTTCGGTAAATCCGTACGTCACTCTGGGAATACATAGAAATCCAGTTAGAGGCTCCGGCACCTGAAGAGGCTGCCTTGAATCTATCCGTTACTGTAACCAACCAGTTTGTCATATGACCGCCTGCACTCCAACCCAGAGTACCTAGTTGTTGGGGATCAGCTATGCCTTTTTTAATTAGATAATCAACTCCGGTAAGTACATCGCCATGTGCGTGGTGAAAATAATGACCAACCATGTCCCGGAGCACCTCATTGCCATAGCCTGTGCTGCCTCGGTAGTTTGGTTTAAGAATGGCATATCCCCGGCCTGCCCGAGCATGGGCATATCCATCGAACCACATTTTATCAGAAGAGGCTGGTCCACCGTGAGTGTGAGCCAAAAGGGGATAACGCTTTCCTTTCTGAAAGTTGATTGGATATATGAGAATACCTTCTACAGAGTGACCATCAATGCCGGTCCATTCAACAACTTCATAATTGGCTAATTTAAAGGGCTTGAGATCTTCGAGATAGGGATCGTATACCATTACTGGTTCAAACGGTTCCATTTTCGCTACCCAGAACCTGCCCGGATTGTAGGGAGTATTAATCTGGTAAGCGATTTGGTTGATCTGGGGAAGATAATCAAATCCGTAAAATGCATGCATACCATCAGTCAATTGTCTGATTTCTTTATCCTCTACTCCAAAGGAAAATATTTCGACGTGTACACCCATATTGGCTGTAAAATAAATTTGTCTTTTGTCAGCTGACCAGGTAGCACCGTAGATTTCATGGGCGAAGTTAGGTAGGACAAGCTCAGGTGTTCCGCCTTCAGCTGGTACCAGGAATAGGGTGCGCTGATAATAAACTTCCTGAAGTTTCTCATCAGTATCAGCAACGAAAAGAATATGCTGATTATCAGGCGAGATTTCAATGCTGGTCTCGTAGATCGAGTTTTTTGTGATCTGTTTTGTAGATGCATCTGAGAGATTCATTAGATAGACTTCAGCCTTTAAAACATCATCGTAGAGAAGAGTAGGTGCCCTTGAATACACGATTTTGGATCCGTCCTGGGACAGAGTAAAAGATCGAATGGTGAAGTCGCCTTGGGTTAGCCGCTTTTCTTCTTTGGATTTGACATCAATAGTCCACAAGTGTCTAGGTTTCCAGTCCTGCTCGAACAGAAAAGCATCGTCTTTTTCCTTTTCTTTCTTCTTCTCTTCTTTGTCCTTGGGATCGGTTGCCATAAAATAAATTTTCTTACTATCAGGTGACCATTCCATGGTGTGTATGTCGTCCTGGTGTTCAGTGAATTGAATGGCTTCGCCACCAAGATTATTCAGAAGGAAAATTTGGGATTCTTTTTCACCTCGCTTGGTAATGAAGGCAATGGTTTGGCCATCAGGAGACCACCATCCACCGCTTTCACCCTCTTTACCATTGGTCATCTGTACCAGGCCAGTACCGTCTGTCTGTATTCGGTAGATGTGAGAGATGTGCTTATTCTCTTTCCAGCAAGCTTCGGACATGGTAAATAAAAGTTGTTTGCCGTCTGGGGATAGCCTGGGACTTGAGACTCGTTTCAAGCTGACCACATCGGTAAAATTCATAGACCGTTTTTCCTGAGCTGTAAGCATAGCAAGTACTATAAATTGGAGTAAGAGGATCATAAAGATTAATACACGGTTATACATCTTTTTTTTCATTACATGTCTCCTTATTTATGTTTAATAATTTAGTATCAATATATTTTAATTTGCTTTAACTTTTTTATTTCCAGTCAATAAAGCTCAATCAGGGGCTGATTCTAACCATTTGGTAGCTGTCTTTGAGAACCATACATTTTAAACTGGATTCACAGCCCTGTGTTCAGATACTTTTGTGATTATATTTTTTTTGGTTGATCCGAAGTGAAAATGTCTTTATTTCAGTAAAACAATGTACTTATTTTTCAAAAGGAGTTTTTTTGAAGATTTCTTGTACAAAATCCTGAATAATACTTTTGATTTGTAAATCAATATCAGTTGGAGGAATAACCCTTTCCAGAGTGGATGCGGTTCCATAAGAAATAACATCACCGGTACTATTGTCATATATAACATATTTTGTATTAAGAGTAATGTAGTATTTGTAATTTTTGACGGCATGAAGTTTTAAATCTTGTTCGGATAGGCCAGAGACAGTATAAGTTCTGGTAGAGGTTGTGGCTTCTTTTGTTTTTTTTGAGAAAGAGAAAAGTAAATCTTCAAGAAATAGAATAAAAACATAACCGGATATATCCAGTTGAATTGGTTTTGGGGGAAGATCAAACTTGAATTTATTTTTCTTATCTAAATCAAAAATTTGAGTTTCATAATCGGGAGCAGTATCATAACTAAAATATTTAATTTTTTGAAATGTTGATTGATCGTCAATACATTTTTCAAAGTTGTCCACAAACAGTGAATAATATTCTTCTTTGGATTTAGTTATAGTTAATTCAGTAAACAGTTCTTCATTTTGTATGAAATCAGAGTTTTCAAACTGTGATAGCAGTAATATTGCATTTGTAATCTTTTTATCCATGTACTCCGGATTAATAAAAGTTGTCTGGTTGGCACAAGACATAACGATTATCAAGATACAAAAGAAAAAAGAAAAATAAGTAGATCTTTTCATGATAATACCTCCATTTTTTTATTAATAAATCTAATAAAATTAATTTATCTTTCAAATAAACTTATCGAATTAATTTTTTGGATTTAAATATATATCAAAATGCCTGCCCCATACTGAAGGACCATAGGAATCGAGGTTCATTAGATTTGGGATATAGATTGAATCCTAGGTCGATGCGGCCTACACCAATGGGTGTATCTAACCTCAATCCAAATCCAGGTGAAATACGAAATTTATTAAAACGGAAATTTTTTGGACTTGACCAAACATTGCCCATGTCGAGAAAAACAGTTCCATTGAACATTTTATACAACCTGTGACGAATTTCAATTACATGCCATATCCATTTTAATTGTCCTCCCAGAGGAGTCCGCTCTTCGTCCACAGGACCCAATTTTTGATACTCGAAACCCCGAATCGAATTCGGTCCTCCTGCATAGAAACGCTCAGATAGAGGGATATTTGACAGACCTCCTTCTGTCTTCATTATACCAAATTCCATACCGGTAGCAAATACTGCCTGAGATCCTAGGGTATAAAAGTATTTGAAAGTACTCATGAATCGAAAGAATCCATGAATACGCTGAGAAAATGAGCCACCAAGTTCACCGCTACATTCAGCGTAAATACCCCGAGTTGTGTTAAACAGGTTATCCCGATTGTCATGAATCAGTGAAATCTCAAAACTGCGGATATCTGTTTTTACATTATCGGAAATTTTTTTTACCTTAATCTTGCTCAACCTGCCCTGTTGAATTCGAAGCCGCATTATAGTGTTTACTTGCTCAATAAAAGCCCTCCCCATGGAAAGACGTCCTCCGATCTGATTGAGATGATATCCTGGTTCTTCCTTATATTCGTTTCCTATAGTAAAATCAGTCCGCCAGGGTGTGGAAAAAGTCCATGGTTCGGTAAATGAAGCTTCTAGACTTCTCTGTATGAAGCTCAACTTCAGGGCCATACTAATTTTTCTGGCATTGCCCTGCAAATTCTGGTTTAAGACCTCCGCTTTTCCTCGCAGTCGATCTACCGAACCGTATCCGAGAGATAGGTTGAGTTCTATGGAGGGATTTTCTTTGAGTTCGATTTGGATGTTTTTCTTTATTGAATCCCCATTTTCTGCCGATAAAGGATGGATAAATACACTTTGAAAAAGTCCGGTCAGGTAAAGTCGGCGTTGGGATTTAAGGAGACGAGAATAGTTAAGTACTTCCCCCTGATTGAATTGTAATTCACGGAGGACAACATGGGATTTGGTTTTTTCTAGTCCTTTAAGAATTATATCTCCTACGCTATACTGCAGTCCTTCCCTAATACGAAAATCTAAAATAGCACGATGTTTCACTGAATCTATTCTGGCTTCTGGTTCTACATCTGCTTCCAGATACCCGTGATCAGCATAAAGTCGAAGCAAACTCAGGGTTGCTTTTTTTATTTCTTTTCTTACAAATGGATCTCCAGCCTTCATTTTTATGATCTTGGATAGGTGTTTATCAGTGAAGATTCGGTTTCCTAAAACACTGATTTCTTCTATCCGGGTAAGTTCGCCTTCCTCCATAGTAATGGTGATATGAACCTCTCGACTAATGGAGTCTATCCTAACCTGGTAGTCAACTACCCGGGCTTCCAAATACCCGTTCTGTTTATAAAAAAGTGCAGTGTTTTCTAGGTCTTCCTGGAAAATGTCAGGATGATAAATCCTGGAGCTGAACAAAGTCGGCGGTCTGGAAATTATCAATCTGCATAAGCGGCGATCCTTATAGACCTGATTATTTTTAAAGGTCACGGTCTTGATTATTCCTGACTTCCATTCTCCGGCTTCTACCTGAAACTGGAATATCAGACTCAGGAATAAAACCATAATTCCCATGTGGGTGAATTCTTTCTTCATTTATGTTTCCAGTGAAATTTAAAATCAATGCCTGATCTGCCCCGCTGGTCAGTTTGTCCTTGTATTGACAAATTTTTGTAAAGACGATAATCCAGCTGGATACTCTGCTCATTTGAGTGACCAACTCGGGTTGCATAGGATATCTCCATCCGGTCTGTTACCGTTTTTGAGGCTACAAGTCTTGGTCCCCAGGATTTGCCAAAGTGAAACAGATTACCTTCAATTGACATGTCTTTTAGATCGAATAAAGTGCCGATCTGCCGACTGGCAAAACCAGACACTTGGCTGCTTGAAATTTGTCCGAACCTGTCTTCCAGTACATTGCGGACGGATGATTTACCCGACTCACCACTCCCGGTCAGTTCTTTTCGAGTCGCACCTACTGTCAATAAGGTAATGATATCAGACTTTTCCAAGGGAGGATTACTGGTGAGGTTTGTTACAGCTTGATCTAATGGACCCTGAATACTCAGTGATATCGTATAGGGCTTTTGGGACAAGGTCTGGTAGCTTTTAATATCAGCCTTGGCATTAAAATCCACCACAGGATTGATTTGGTGGGGATTAATAAAATCCAGGACACCTTGCTTGACGTTAAACTTGCGATCAAGATACAGGATATATCCTTCCTCGATCGACAATCTTCCTGTGAGGTTGGGATTAGCTAATGTTCCAATAAATGTGAGTTCAGGATGAAAACGCAGGCGGGCAATATTGTTATTAATCCATAGTTTATCACTTTCCCGCACTCGTATATTGAGATGTGTTTTTTGGAGAAGGGCCGGAGGTGTTGATAGTGGCTGTTCAACCTTCTGGAAAAACGAGATTAGGGTCTTGGGTCCGATATTCTGGAGCAGACTGGATTCCCCCAGAATTATATCTCCTCCAATTGAGAAACCATCTTGCTCTCTTTGTAACTGAACTCCCATTGTTTGAATGATCAGTTTGAATTCTTTAGGACGATGTATCTTAACTTCATCAACCTTGAGCTCTGCATCCAGATTCATTATATCCTTACCGTAAAGAGTAGTGTTACCTATAGCTGCAATTTTACCGTTATTCATTGTGAAAAACAGGGTATCAAGAGAAATTTTGTTATTTTCAAAGGAAACTCTGATGATTCCATTTGTAAAAGGATCTTTTAGAAAATGTGGTTGAAATGTTATATTTGTGGCATCTAAGTGTCCTATGATACCAGGATTCTTTGATAATCCTGAGATAGACATCTGGCCGTTTAATTGGCCGTCTAGTTGGTGAATACCAGCTACAAAATCCTGGAACAGAGAAAAAGTCAAGTTATTTATACTGGCTTGTACATTCAGGGAATCAGTCCTCTTGAAACCTTTCAATGTCATTACCTTGACATCTGCTGTTTTCAGCAGCATGTTCACCTGAAACATCTGATCCCAACTGCCGGTTAATCGACCTTGAATCCAGAAAGGGAGGTCCCGGATTGTACCCGAAATCTGATTTACCAGGAGCAGAGAATCAGACAGAGATACATTTGCTTCTAAAGATTGAATTGATTCTGCCTCAGGTCTGATCCTCACCGTTCCCTTTTGAATCCAAAGATGCCCCTGGAGTTTGGGTTTGCCCCATGTACCTCTCCACTTTAATTTGTAATTGCTGATACCTGATACTTTTATGCCTAGTCCTAAAAGGGGAGGAAGGAATTGCAGGTCAATGTCTGTACCTTCCGCTTTACCCTGGATGTTACTTTCCTGGGTCAGAGTGTATTCCCCTGTCTGTTTTCGGATCAGTTCAAAATAAGCCTCAACTAGGGATCTATTCCCACCCACATATAATTCCAGAGGATTCAAAGCAAACCAACTGTCTTTCATTTCTACTGTTCCCAGAAGCGAATCTACCACAGTCTGGTTCGTACCCAGAGAATATGCCTGAAAGTTGAGCTTTCCTGCAAGGTCCTGGTCACCTCTGGAAGCGTTAAGTTCAAACTTAAGGGTACCTTTCCAGTCGAATCTGCCTTTACACACAGAGAAGATTTTTTCCAGCTGGATTCCGGTCCCCTTTGCCTTCAAACGCCATGCGTGTTGTGATTCTAGACCGAAATCTGCTGTAATATAGCCAATTTTGAGAAGATCTGAACTGGAAGACGGTTTAATTTTCCGGTTTAGTACTGATGAACCTGAATCAGTCTGTTGCATTGGTTTTTCCAGAAAAGATGCATCCAACCGGCCTGAGGCTGAGTGGATTTCATACTGGGCTGTCACCATGAAGAACAGACTGTTTTTGCACAGGATCAGAGGATCTAAATTCACCTGACCTTCTGATATACTAAGCTGCAGGTCACCTTCATCCCAGGCTGTGTTACCGAATTCGGGATTAATCAGTGTAACCTGTATTTTCCCCTCGGGATTACTAATCGGGCCTGAAAATTGGCCCTGATAAGTAAAACCGCCTTTGAATCCAGTTTCCGGGAAAAGGTTTACAAGAGAATCTCTCGATGGACTGTGGCCGGAAAATCCCGCATTATCTATAAATACTTTTCCCTTATGGTACACAATTGATGCAGTCAGAGAATCCAGGGGAAAAGTATGATATTTTATAGCTTCTCCCCAAATTTCGGATGTAATGATTGGATCATGAATGACACCGCTTATCCTGCCTTTGGCTTGGATAGAACCTTTCAGATCGGAGATGTTCAACAGTATGGCAGTAGTCTCCAAACGGGGAATTTGAAGGCTGTATACTCCTTTCATTAGCTCTTCAGTAATCTGCAATCGACTTTTAAATTTGTTTTCACCCTGATCCAGAGAAAGAGAGGCAGATCCAGAATGCACTGATAATCTCATACTAATATCAGGGAGTATTTTTTCCTGATATCGAGTTTGAGTCAGGTTCAGATGTGATTCGATTTTTAAATCTTTTAAGGATCGGATAGGACCGGAAGAAATTAACCGACCGTTTATTATCCCTCCGGGGCCCGCAGACTCTTGAAAGATGATTTTCCCCAGGTTTGTCAATTGCATGTCAGTCATACTGAGAGTAAATTGATGATTCAACAGACTGTCCATTACTACTGCCCCTTTACCAGAGATCTGACCCTCACTCAGTGAAATTTTCAGATTTTTCAGAGTAATAAGAGAATCCATCCATGCTGCCCGGAGAGAAGCATGAAAAACAGGGAGTACACCCAATCGTAAGTCCCTGATATAAATCCTACTATTATAATTTGGTTTATCCCTATTATTTTCTAATTGGATAAAGGCTTGCAGGGTTCCGGAGAGGGGAGTACATGTAGAAGCAAGTGATGTAGGTAATAAATCTGATAAACCATTAACAGTGCCCTGTATCGAAAGGATTCCCTGAGAAAGTGATGGTTTTGAACTTTTTCCCACTGCTTTTCCAGTGAGTATTAAACCAGCACATTGGCTTCTGAAATCGTGGATTTGCCAATAATCACTGCTGATACTTCCATTAGTACTTGTTTGAGCTAAAAGGAGTTTTTTCCCCTGGTAAACAATTTGTCCAGATTCAGAGGAGATCTGAAATAAATAGTCTCGGGTTTCTTTTTGTGACCACTTGATATCAATTCCATTTAAGGTTCCACTTAAAGGGATTTTATGATCATGATATGCGATGAAGGAATTTAGAATATTCATATTTTTGATCAGAATCTGCAGAGGGATTGTATCTCTATCATTACTGTTTCGTTTTTCTGATGATCCAGGTAAAATTATTTTTCCGGTACTGTCTCTTTTAATATAGAGGTTCAAGCTGTCAAGGTGAAGATATTGGAATGAGAAATCACCTTTGAAAAAATCAAAAATTTGGTAATTTACATGACCATATCCAAGTCTCAGAAATCTGGAACTGTCAGGATTATAGATAGTAACCTGCTTTACTTGCAAGCGGCTCATCAGGTTTGTTTCGAAGTCACCGATGGATATATTGTATCCTATTGAATGTTCAAGATGTTTGGTAATAATAGAGCAAATCAACCTTTCACCAGTTCTAGAGGTGATCAGAACAATTAATAGTAGTAATAATACACATATTACTGTAAATCCTGCTATAATTACTTGTACATATTTTTTAAATTTTTTAGTTTGCATACATTCAGTTTCTATACATTATTCGTAGCACATATTCGCGCCGGGCCATTGACGATGAATAAGGACCATAATTGAATCTCTTGCATTTTCTGTGAAATAGGGTTCAGGACAGACATCGTCATCATTTTGAATCAGCCCGAAATGGACATGAGTTCCATTAGTACCGAAGTAGAGATATCCAATGAGATCACCTTGGGAGACTTCCTGTCCCTCACTTACCAATATGTTGTCCATCTGGGTTTGACCATCAGCTGGATTATTGGTCATGGGTTCAAAGCCATAAATAACAGAAAAAGTAGAGTTATACTCCACAGTCACGTTCACCTGCCAGTTTCCACTGAGGTTGTTAGCCCAGAATCTCACCTCACTAATTTCTCCTGGGCAAACCGCTTGAAAGGGGATCAGCTCCTTAATTGAAAAAAAGTCGATACCTAAATGTTCAAATCCCCAGGGACAGTTGCTGTCAACACTGAATGCCTCATTAATGGATCCCATATCCGACATGTTCACAAAAGGAGTGATCATGATAAAATCTTCATTTGAAGGTTGGTCGGAATCCTGATCTTTGGGACCTAGACATCCGATTAATATAATGCTCACTATGATACTGTATCCCATTTTAAAAATGCTGATAAAGTATTTCATGATATTCCTCTTGATTGAATGAGTGATTTTTATTTATTTGCTTCCTACATTTATTTTAGAAACCAGGAAAAAAATAAATATCTGCTTCTCTTTGAATTTTGGGGGATTATTTTTTTTTATTATACACCCTGCGTATAATCACAGGACCCTCAGAACTTTCTCCTTTCCATTATTTATTTTTTTATTTAATTTTCTGAAGCTTATACTTTTACAGGTTGGTACCAACGTTCAAGCCAGCATGCATGTTCATCAAACGGGTTGGTGCGCATTGCATAAAGGAAAAAATAGGGGTAATGCTTTTTTGTATATTGCATATAGCTTAACCACTGATATATTAGCTGGTTGTAAGCACGCTCGATATCTTGTTTTGTGTGTTCTATATCTTCTTTTGATAAATTATTTAAATCCCTGGCCACTAATTCTTCAGCAATATGAAATATAGCCATCAGAGTTTCAGTGAAGGTTTGATGTTCCAATAAATTAGGATTTTGAAGCAGATTGACAAGAAATTCTCGTTTATTTTTTAAGAATTTTGATAGTTCAGATAAGTTTATTTTGTTTATTTCAATATCTGCTTTATATGTTTTTATTGAATTAAAGGCAGATTTAAAATTTAAATCGCAGCTTCCATCTTTATCAATAATATTGTTTTTTACTTTATTTAAGTTACTATCAAAATTTGATAAATAAACAAGCAGATGTTTACCAAATTCACTAAAAAACACTTCAATAACCATGTTCAACTTTTTAAGATGACTTTTCTTCTCCCATTCATTAAGTAATTGATGAATGATTAAGGTTACCATAAGAACTTCAATAAAGACAAAAGCGATATCTCCAAGAAGATAAATAAAAATGTGATGTGCATCTTTGAAAATAATATAATGTAGAAAATAAAAAACAAAAGATAAAACAATCATTATAACACCTACAATAATTTTCCAATTAAGTTTTTTTCCCATTTATTTTCTCCTTTTAAGTAGGTTTATAGAAATCAATCTAACGATCGGTATAGTAATATAAAAAATATTTTGAATTTGTGCTTCTTCATTAACAATTTATTTTAAAAAAATATTTAGAATCAATATCAATTTTCTGTAATCCAGCAAGACCTTTACCGTTAAAATGTCTTGACAAGTACTAATACAACAGTCTTTTAT
>CAYUAG010000052.1:22707-26318 GCA_964442615.1 uncultured bacterium | reverse complement strand
GTGGTGGGGGTTTTGGAACAGTCCACTAAAATAATGCCTACGAAAAATACGAAAAAACACCCACGGAGGACACTAAAAACACTAAGAAATAAAAACAAAATATTATTTTTATGTTTTATAAAATCCATTTTTTCTCCGTGTTCCTCCGTGTCCTTAGTGGGCAAATCTTTTGAATTCTGTCTTCATTCCACCAAAATTTATCAAAATGCCTAATCTAAACCCAGTCGCATTCAAATAATTAATCACCTGAGATTCATGTTCCGGTAGCAATCCTTTAAGTGCTTTGCACTCAATGATAATCTTATCATAACAAATAAAATCAGCACTGTAATATTTTGTGAGATAAACATCTTTATATTTTATTCTTAACTGTTTTTCTTTTTCAAAAGGTATTCCCTTTTTCTCAAATTCAACTGCTAAGGCCTCTTGGTATACTGGTTCTAAAAAACCATTACCCAGAGTCTTGTGGACTTCTATGGCAGAGCCAATGATTTTATGGCTTTCTTCTTTATAAATCAATTCAGTCAAAATTATCTTTGTTCCTTCATAATTAGTATTGTATCTTCTCTTCACGAATAACTAATTTAAAATTATTATATTTCAAGAATAACATATTAACTCTTATAAATATTATCATGGTGGTCAAAATCAATTAGCGTTACTATTTTTTCTTCTTCATTGACTTCATATATCAATACAAAAGACCCACCTATATGCACTCTTTTCTTGTTTTGTAAAGGTTTTTTTAACAACTTGAAACGATAAGGATTATCAAGGATCTCTTGTACTTTTTTATATATTAACTCAAGCATTTTTCTGTCTTTCTTCTTGAGTTTCTTAAATTTTTTGTCAAGGCTTTTCTTAATTGCAAGTTTATACACTATTTCAATCCATATCTTTTACGAAAGTCTTTCACCTTAACTGTTTTTTCAATGTCAATATCTTTCATCCATAAAATAAATTCATCCCGCAGATCAGGCTCTTCCATAAATTTTTTCTTAATAAAATCCATTTCATGCTGTAAATTAACTACCATTTCATAGACCTTTTCAATGGTAATATTTTTTTTACCATGCATATTTTAATCCTCCTTTTATTGAAACAGGAAATACTTTTTCCCTTTTCAATAAATTCAAAATCTTAAATTTAGACAAAATCATACTGTATTCCACTGTTTATAAACTCTCTAAGTTCACAATCATCCACAGAAACAGAAGCCTCATACACATTCACACCATACATCCACTCCTCAAACCGGCAATACTTAAAAACACCACACCCTTTACTCTGATCTAATTCTATACCCCAGGCATCTTCCTGCTGGGAAACACCCTGTTCCACGGTAACCACGCCTTCTATTATGTAGTCCTTGCCAGACTGCCAGACCGTGTTTTGGGTGATGCTGCCGGTTACAGTGATCTGCTCGGTTTGGTTGGAAGTGGTGGGGGTTTTGGTGCAGTTTATAAAAGATAAAATAACTATAATGCATAATGAATAATGTATAATGAATAATGATTTTATTTGCATGATATTATGTTGTAATTTATTCATTATTTTTTTATTACCGAACTCCATTAATAAATATAGTTATTAAAATATACTATTTTTTATTCTGTTTACTGTTTTTTCTTGCTGTATTCAGAATTGTAGTTAAAATTTTTATAATTTCTTCACAATCTTTTAAAATACTTTGATTGTTTATATACTTGCTACGATTTAAAAGTTTAATCCAATATTTTGTTTCATTAGCTTCTTTAAAGGCTATAGACATTTTTGCAATAAAATCCTTATGACTTTGAGCAGAATTTGCCTCTACGGCATTAGCGCTTTACCCGGTGAAATAAGATTTGAGCCTTTTATGAAGAAACATTCTTCCATAATGTGTTTTAAAATATTTCTCTCTTCTCAGAGCATCTTCTTTATTAATACATGCTTCATAATAAATTAATTTAAACGGTCTTCTATGCTTAGTTGAATTTACTAATCCTTTTTGATGTTGCTCAAATCTTAATTTTACATTTTCTGTAAAACCTGAATATAACTTTGAATCCTTTTCACTTTGTAGTATATATGTATAATACATATTTATCTTTGTAAAATTATTTCACCGGGCAAGTTGATGTGGCGGACCGAAGGAATTGTTTTGACATGACATATTCTTTTTTATCATAAATAAGATACTTATAAATTTTAATAACCTTTAAAGAAAAGTCAAATGTTTTTTCTAATATTATATTCTTTTTTTCTCATTTATTCTTGTCATTATACATTATTCAATATTCATTTTTCATTAGATTTTATAGCAGCACCTATTACTTTATGGCTTTCTTCTTTATAAATCAAATCAGTCAAAATTTTTCTAGTAACAATGAATTTTCATTTACGCTTTATCTGGTGGATTAATTTATCAACTTCTGATTTCAAGGTATCAATCAGATCAATATAAATTTGAATGTTATCAAGGTCATCATGGATTACGGCATAACGTCCTTCTACAGCATAATCATTGAGATAGATCAATCCGCTTAGATCAGTATTTACTGAAATATTTTTCTCGTCAATTATTGAAATTAAATTTTCAAGATCATGAGTTTTGGGAAATTTAATCTTATAATAATCCAAAAGTGATTTTAATAATTTCTCTGCTGATTGCTGAAGATGAAAAGCAATTACATCAAGTTCAATCTCTAATTTATCATTAGTGAAACCATCAAGTGCATACTTTGCTAACTCAAGGTCAGATTTTGCTTTTTTAAATAATATTTCATACTGTTTTAAGAATTTTCCCACAGTAAAATACCTTTTTTGTCAATATCGTTATATACAGAATTAATTTCGTTTTTATAAAAATCATATTCTTCCTTACTGGGAACAAGTATATCTTTTGCTATTTTTAAATCGCTTAGCAGGTTTCTGATTTTTCTTTTTTCTTCCAATTTATTCTTAACATTTTTTTCCACGATACATATATCCAAGTCACTATTTTCTGCAGTGTTACCATATGCATAGCTGCCAAATATAATAATCTTTTCAGGATTTAAATCTTTTATTCTATTAATAATTTTATTTTTAATTTTTTTATCTAAAATAATATTATTCATATGTTTTCCTTCTTATATCCATTCTTTTTCCTACATTTTCAATATTTTCTTTATTGCTTTCATTTTAATCCTCTTTTAAATAATAAAATATATATAAATAATTCAGAAATACAATGCTTATTGATATCCATGTACAATTAATTGAATAACTGTATATTTTAAAAAATTACTCATACTTTTTTCTTGAGTTTCTTAAATTTTTTATCAAGGCTTTTCTTAACCGTAACCTCACCGGTAATATTCAAAAAAACACCCTGTTCCACGGTAACCACGCCCTCCACCACATACTCCTTACCGTTCTGCCAGACCGTATTCTCCGTAATGTTTTGTGTCACCATTACTTGAGAGGGGGATTCGGAGTTTGCTGAAGTTGTATTACAATAAAAACTGTAAACTTTTTTCAGGACAAGACCCTTTATCCTTTATCCTTTTTCCTTTATCCTTGTTACTTGCAACTTTATCCTTTTTCCTTTATCCTTGTTACTTGCAACTTTATCCTTTTTCCTTTAT
>CAYUAG010000052.1:0-22607 GCA_964442615.1 uncultured bacterium | reverse complement strand
TCCTTTTTCCTTTATCCTTGTTACTTGCAACTTTATCCTTTTTCCTTTATCCTTGCTACTTTATCCCTATTCCTTGCACCTTCGTACGGTTTGCCTGCTGGCAAATCAAATCAGTCAAAATATATCCCACTAAAAACAAATAACTCTATTATTAGTTTTCAGGCATACATTAACTTTCCTTTTGGTTCGGGTATTTCTCGCCCGATTTCTTTCGCTATTTTAATCCATTCATCGATAACTACTAATGTATTTTTAACTGCTTCTTCATAGGTGGCGCCATCTGCCATACAACCAGGCAATTCAGGTACTTCTACAATAAAAAGTTTATCTTCATCACTCCAATAAATAATCATTTCATAGCGAGAATTAATCAAATTTCACCTCCTAATTTATAGTTTTGTATAATTAATCTAACTTGTTTAACCTGATAACTTTTTGCCTTTCCTTTTGTTAAAGGTTGTATATTTATTATCTCCATTATATTATTTTTATAAAATATATAATGGTTACCTCTAATTCTTTCCTCAAAGCCAAGCTTTTTTAATAAACTACACAAATCAGAAAATGAAATATTAGCATCAGATTTTCCTAACAGAATTTTCCGTAAAAGTTTTTTTTACTTGCTCATATAGGGCATACCATGTAATACATAAAAATTTTAATATTCAAACCAATCGATATTTTAAAAAATATATTTTTCATTATCAAGTCTTAACTCATTAATTTTTATAGTCACTATATTACTCTTAACTACATTCTCCTTGCCGTTCTGCCAGGTTGTGTTCTCCATGATTCTGCCGGTTACTGTTGTTTGTGCGGATTCTTTGAAATTTGTGGGAGTTTTACTACAATTAAATAAGGATAAAGGAAAAAATCCCTACCACCACACCGATTATGATCAGTATTGATTTATTCTTGTTGTTCCTGTTTTGTTTCAATAATATATCCTTTCTGTTAATAAGGATGAAGGAAAAAGGAAAAAGTCCCTACCACTACTCCGATTATGACTAATACTAAGTTTGTTTTGTTGTCTTTGTTTTGTTTCAACTATCTATCCCTAATTTAATGATAAGGAAAAAGGAAAAAGGAAAAAATCCCCACTACCCCACCTGTTTTGATCAATAGTTTTTGTTATTGTTTTCCTCAATTATCTTACTTTATCCTTTTTACTTTTTCCTTTTTACTTGCTATTTTATACTTTATCCTTTATCCTTTTTCCTTGCTACTTTATCCTTATTCCTTATTCTTAATCTATACTGCCTCTGCACTTCTATCAATGCTTTTAGATGGTGGGTATGAAGATCTTCTAATTTTCTTGAAAACAAATCATACCCTGCATAATACAATATTCCAAACTGGTGCAGCTTTTCCTCTAAAGACAATGTCTTTTTATAATCTCTATCCCACTCCTCAAACCGCTGGAGCTGGTGTTTTTTCTTTTTATACCTGTATCCATGGTGCAAATCCTTAATTCGCTGAAAAATGGAAGGTCTGTCCAGAAAAGCAGCCAATTCCTGACAATTATCTAATAGATATTCCCAATTCTCAACTCAAAAATTCTTCATTCACAATTCTAAATTCTTAATTCTCAGTTCAAAATTTATCATTCCAAAAGACAGCATTAAGAATGAATTTTTCTATTTATTCCCCCTTTTGCTTTTTTCTTACCATTAGTAATAAGATGATATTCAACAAAGCTATATTTGTACAAGCCCGGGAAAAACCTTCTGCACTAATATTCAATATTTTTCCAGTGAATAGCACTACTACCACTGCTAAAAGAAAAGCCAATACTGCTAAACCAAATAGTAACTTGTTTATTAACTGCATCTTCTCCTCCTTAATTTTTTACTAAGGTTATATAATCCTTCCAACTATTTTCTACATGATTTTTTTAATAATGAATTTTGAATTCTGAGTTTTAAATTATGAATTACTCTCTCCAGTATACTTAATTATTAAGGTTTTAACAATAGAAGTAAATACTTTCCTTATTTCTATACTTTGTTCTTTATCCTATTTTCATTCTCTATCTTCTGTCTTTCATCCCTTAAAAAAACCTCTATAATTCTTTCAGACACTTTGTTATCCCAATACTGAGGTACTTGTCCTTTTTTTATGTGCCCAGTTAAAATAGCAAAACTTTTTTTAACTATAGTTTCAGGATCTGAACCAACCAGCTGATTTGTACCTTTACGAATTGTAATTGGTCTTTCCGTATTTTTACGGATGGTCAAACAGGGAATATTGAAAAAGGTTGTCTCTTCCTGAATACCGCCAGAATCGGTTAATACAAAGGCAGCATCTTTCTCTAATCGGAGAAAATCAGGATAATTTACAGGGTCCAAGAGGGTAAACCTGTGATTTGATGAAATATACTGCTTAAGTCTGAATTCTTGTATCCTTTTAAGGGTACGTGGGTGTACAGGAAATATTATCCTTATTTTTTTCTGTATCTTTTCCAGAGCAGAAAAAATCCTGGTTAATCTTTCTTTATGATCAACATTGGAAGGACGGTGAAGAGTAAGAAGTGCATAATCACCTGGTTTAAGGGATAAGCGCTCCAGAATATCTGAATTATCCAGCCTATCACGCATCTTTAAAAGAGATTCAATCATTACATTTCCCACAAAGTGTATCTTATCATCCCCAATACCTTCTTTTAAAAGATGGTTACCAGCCTGTTTACAGGTTGTAAAAAGATAATCTGATATCTGGTCAGTGAGCATTCGGTTTATTTCTTCAGGCATATCCCGATCATAACTTCTGAGCCCGGCTTCAATATGGGCAACCGGGATATGCAATTTTGATCCAACCAGGGCACAGGCAAGAGTAGAATTTACATCTCCTACCACAATAATGAGATCCGCTTTCTTTTCTTTTACCACCTCTTCAAAGGCAATCATAATCCTGGCAGTCTGTACAGCATGGGTAGCTGAACCAACCCCCAGATAAACATCAGGTTCAGGCAGTTTGAGATCCTGGAAAAAAACCTTGGACATCTTTTCATCGTAGTGCTGGCCGGTATGAACAAGCATGGGATCAAACTCATCCGCATACTCTCTCATCCGCTTCAGAATGGGAGCAACCTTCATAAAATTCGGCCGTGCACCGGCAACCAGGAAAACCTTTTTCATAAATATCCTTTCACATTCCTAAGAAGAAATGGATGTATATCCTATGCGAGGGGTATGCTAACAGGCTGGAAAGGGTAAATCTGACATGATAATCATACCAAAAATCGGCATGTACAAAATCATATAAAAAACCACATATATATAATTCCAACCGCAAGACAACCAATGAATATATTCATGGGGATTCCGATTTTCATAAAATCCTTAAACCGGTATCCACCTGGACCATACACCATTAAATTTGTCTGGTAGCCAATTGGAGTGGCAAAGCTTGCAGATGCTGCCATGGCAACTGCCAAAAAAAATGGCCTGGGGTTGATCTGTGCCTGCTGTGATACTGAAAGTGCTATAGGGAAAAGAAGGGCTGCAGCAGCATTATTTGTGATAATTTCAGTATACAGACTGGTCATAAAATACACCCCGGCAAGAAGACCGATAATGCCCAGAGTGTCCAGACCAAGGATGAGTTTGTTAGCCAGAAATTCAGCAAGTCCCGAATTATCTATTCCCTTGGCAATACTAAAGGAGGAAGCAATGATCAAAAGTACCTTCCAGTCAACACTGTCTCGTGCATCCTGAGGTGTTATGCATCCTGTAATGAGCAGGATTACTGCTGTAAGGCAAACAGAAATGAGAATGGGTAATAATTTAAATGCCATACTAATGATCATAACTGTTAACACTATTAAAGAGAGAACAGACTTCCACTGTGGTTTTGAGTGTACTTCCTGAGATCGAGACACCAGAAAAAAATCCTCAGAATGATACCATCTATCCAAAAAATTCTTATTAGCAAGTAAAAGCAGAGTATCTCCGGAATGCATAATCACATCTCCAACCTTGCTTCTCACTCTTTCTCCACTCCTGTGAATGGCAACAATAACAGCATCATATCTACTTCTGAAATTGCTTTCTCGTACATTTTTGCCAATAAGAGGTGAATTAGGTGATATAACCACTTCAAAACTCCAGATTTGGTCAGAATCATAGTTTTTCAAATCTAAAGATGTGTCTTTAAGTAAGGTTAATCCCGGGGTTTTTTGCAGCTCAAGAATTGTATCAGGAAGACCTGTGAAAAAAAGCCGGTCACTCTTATGAATTTTTGTTTCAGGAGTTACTGGTGTGATTATTTCATCCCCCCTCTGTATCTGGAAAACAAACAATCCCTTAAGATGTCTGAGACCTGCTTTCTCAATGGTCTTGCCAATATGAGGATAATTTTTCCCAACCTTCATGGCAATAACAAATTCTCTGGTGCTTTCACCTAACTTTACTGTTGGTTCTTTTCGTTCGGGAAGTAAACGATAACCAATAAAAATGAGTACGAGTAATCCAATAATTGCTACTGGAATTCCAATTTTGCTTATTTCAAAAAAAGACATCCCTTCAAATCCATTCTGCAGCATCAATCCATGAACAACAAGATTGGTACTGGTACCGATTAATGTACACACACCTCCAAGAATCGCTGCATATGAAAGTGGAATGAGAAATTTTGAAATAGAATATTCATTTTTCACTGCCCAGGAGCGTACAATTGGTATCAGCATGGCCACTACAGGAGTATTGTTAAAAAAAGCAGAAATGGATGCAACCGGGAAAAGGAGACGTATTAATTTCATTCGAGGGGTTCCAGCTCGACGACCAAGGAGCAGCTTACCAATATCATTCAATATACCGGTCTTCTGAAGTCCTCCAGCCACAATAAACAAAAAACAAACCGTGAGCATTCCATGATTCGAAAACCCGACAAAAGCTTCTTGTACAGAAATCACTCCTCCCACAATCATCAGAATCAGAGTAGAAAAAATAATAATATCTGCCTCGATCCACTCCTTGATGAGTGACACTGTCATTAACACCAGTAAAACTGCTGTATAATAAAATGAAAAATCCATTCTTTTATAAAGATCTTTTTAAAATTTCCATGCTTTCCCAGATTTATACATTTTTTCTTCCTAACTGATTCAACCTGGAGTACGCTTGAGAATTTAAGAGAAGGGCAGCCTTTACCGTATCTTTTAGAGTTGCCAGAGGCTGGCTGCTCTCTATCAATGATCCGATTACCTCTCTTAACCGCAGCAACTCTCTTAATTTTCCTCTCCATCTGGAATCTTTAGCTATATAATCAATAAGAATTATGGCCCGATAAAGGTGATTTTTGGCAGTAGTTTTATCAGTCTTCCAAAAATTTTTTGCCTTTTCCAAATCACTTGCTAGATTAAGAATCTGAATAGGTTCAGGAAAATCAGCATACCGATTTTCCAAACCCTTATACCAATTTTTCATCCTATATCTTTTTATATTCCTATCCTTCAATAGGAATCAACCTTTTAATTATCTGGTGTACTTTGTTTCTTAGGGCTTCATCCCCTATCTGCATAGAAGGATTATCCTGGTGGGGGCGAATATTTATAAGAGCTGTGAATTCTATTTGTTTACCAGGTTGATTTTCAGGATAGATATTTGCACCCCATACATTTCTTTGTAGAGATCCTTTCTCTAATAAAATAGATTCTGCATCCGCATGAAGTTCTCCTCCTAAGGCAATCTCTTCTGTTTCGATATCCACTACAACCTTAACCATATCCCCAAACCAATTCTCACATAGCTTTTGCAATATTGATAGGGAAATTTTCTTATTGGTTACCAAAATAGCAGATTCTATCATAAATTTATTGTATTATCCCTTTATCTTTAAGATAATCAAAAATTATCACAGCAGACACTTCAATGTTTAATTTATCTGTTTCAATAATTATCTCAGGATTTTTGGGTTCTTCATAAGGAGCGGATATTCCGGTAAATTCTTTAATTTCGCCGCTCCTTGCTTTTTTATACAGTCCTTTTGGGTCTCGCGTTTCACATACATCCAGGGGAGCTTTGACAAATACTTCCACAAACTCTCCTTTTTTATTCAAACTCCGGGCTCGATCACGATCCTTGATATAGGGAGATATGAATGAAGTTATTGCCACCATTCCAGCATCAGCTAAAAGATGTGCCACTTCTCCGATGCGGCGAATATTTTCTTCTCTGTCTTCCGGAGAAAATCCCAGATCTCCATTAAGACCATGACGTACATTATCACCATCAAGGATATATACCTGAACACCATTCTCAAAAAGCTTTTCCTGTAGTTTGGAAGCTATGGTAGACTTACCACAACCAGAAAGACCGGTCAGCCAAATAACAACTCCTTTATGATTATTTCTTTTCTCTCTATCCTGTTTGATAATACCAGTATCATGCCAGGTTACATTTGAACTCTTCTTTTTTTCACTTGTAACAGAACCATCCATATAAAATTCTCTCAAAATAACCGCAACTGGTTTTCGCATGATCCGTTCGTCCACTTTTTCACCCTTCATTAATTTTTTTCTCACTTCTTTTCCGGAGATGAATACAGTATGATATCCCTTAGGCTTGAATTCTTTTAATAATCCCACCCGCTTAATCTCCTCAAAATATGCTGCAAATCCAACTTTAGCAGGTTTGATTAACAGTTCTCCCTGAAGTTTATCAAATTTTTCGTGGGCATCAAAATCACCCCAAATCGGAGTCCCATCATCATAGGGAGCATCCGCATGTTTTCTACCAATAACTATATTGGTAAAACCATAATTCTGTCTGTAAATTGCATGCATGATTGCTTCTTTAGGACCAGCATAAAACATCTTCATGTCAAGACCAATGAGAATTAAATTATCATCAAAACTCCACTGCTTGGAACTCCACAGTTCTTCATCTCTGTCACCTTTACCAAACTCCTTTGACTCCAGAAGAGCTTCATAGGTATGCATACGTACATCTGCAGGAACATCATCTGCTTTGGTTGCACCAACCAGTGGATTTAACACTGCTCCTGCAAAGTTCCCCTGACGAGTGAGCTCCTCTGCAGCATATAAAAGAGCATATTCATGAGCTCGGTGTAATGCATTTCTGGTTTGAAAAGCAATAATCTTATCCCAGCCCCTTCTTTGAAACAGGGACCTTGTTTGCTGTGGAGTTAACATATAACATCCAAAATATGGATCCCTGGGCTGCGGAAATGCCCATATCTTACCTCCAATTAAATAATCTCTAGGGTCATCATTAAATATTCTGGCTCCGGGATGGTCATTCCGATCGGTTCCATAAACAGATGTATTATATTTATCTTTATCAAAAAGAAAAATATCAGAGATTTCAATAATCCCGATTATATTTCCTTTTGTATCCTTAACTCTTACTACTTCTCCCTTTTCCAAAACTTCAGCTTTCTTTTTTGCTAGGGGAAAAGAAATTGGTATGGTCCAGGCATACTTCTTACCATCTCGTTCAATCATTTCATCCTCCAAAACCTGATGAAACTCATCTTTATTCATCGGTCCTAGTAAGGGTGAAAGACCCCCATCTGCTATTCGGTAGAATATGGATAAATCTCCCTTACTTATCTCATACTCTTTTTTACTACAACTAGATAAAACAGAATCCCGTTCCACTTCCGGAATAATTCTATTAACCAGTGTTCCTCCTCCGTGAGCAGGTAAAATTGAATTTTTTTCCATCAAACAACCTCCTAACTAATATTTTATATTCTATTTTTATATTTTAACTTTCTTATTCAAATCCACATCAATATCAAATAAATCTTTTTAAATTCTTGAGTACGTTATCTGCAGCTCCAGAAATACTTATTTTTTCTGTATCGATTATCAGTTCGGGCATCTCAGGTTTCTCATACTCTACGTCAACTCCGGGTAAATTTTTAATTTCCCCTACTCGTGCCCTTTTATACAGTTCTTTTGTATCTCTTTTTTCACAAACTTCTATGGAAGTTGAAAGGTAAATTTCAATAAAATTTTTACATAATCTTCTAACAAAATTTCTTGACTCTCTATAAGGAGAAACAAAAGAAGCGACCACGAACACTCCTCTCTTTTCCATTCTGCTGGCTAAATATCCTACTCTTTTAATATGTTCATCCACTTGCTTTTTGCTGAAGCCTGTTTCCGGAAATATATCCCTCACATTTCCACCATCAAGGTGCTCTACTTTTAACCTCATTTCCTCCAGTGTTTCCACCAACCTGGCAGCTATAACTGTTTTTCCAGCCCCGGGCAGACCTGTAAACCAGACTACAAAGGGTTCAATTTCCTTTTTACCAAAACCAATTTTATACCATACACGCTCATGTACAAAATAAATTATAACCTTCAAAATAACCTCTATACCCCCAATTTCAACTGCCATATCTATCTTTCCTGTAAAAATATAGACTAGAGAAACTGTAGTAAGAGTTGCCAGAAATCTCCAGGTAATAGACTTGATAATCGAACGTGTTTTAGTTTCTTTAATCATCATAATAATTACATCCCTTTTTCTAAATCTACTGAGGTAACATAAAATGAACTATTTCTTAAAACCTTTTTGTTATAAGAAAGTCCCTTAACTTCTGCTCCAGCGCATTCAGCTATGGCATGGCCAGCTGCAGTATCCCACTCCATAGTTGGCCCATACCGATAATAAAGATGTGCTCTTCCTTCTGCAACCATACAGAATTTCAAAGAACTCCCTTTTGAAATCGTATCCGTAACCTTATTATCAGAAAAAAACTTCTCTTCCTCTTTGGAAGTATGAGATCGGCTCCTTACCGCTATCAAACCTTTGGTTTTGTCCTTATTAACCTGAAGCTGTACTCTGTTTTCCTCACTATTCTGTATATAAGAGTTACTATTCTGAGTATAATATACCACTTCAAAAGCTGGAACATAGATCACTCCAATTACAGGCTTATTATCTTCAATATAAGCAATATTGACTGTAAACTCTCCATTTCTGTTAATAAACTCCTTGGTACCATCCAGGGGATCAACCAGAAAAAAACTTTCCCATTTACTTCTTTTTTCATATGTAATATCAACCCCTTCTTCAGAGAGCACTGGAATATCAGGATAGTACTCAATTAATTTTTCAATAATGATATTGTGAGATTTTTTATCAGCAATTGTTAGAGGCGAATTATCCTCTTTTTTCTCTGTTTCAAAATCTCCTGATTCATATATTTTCATGATCTCTTTTCCTGCCTGGAAAGTAAAATCACATAATTTAAAAACATCAATAATTTTTTTTTCTCTCATTAATATTTATTTTCTCCTTTTATTATGGTATTTATAAAATATATTTTTTAATTATTTTCCTGATCATTATATACCTTCGGTTAGTAAGTCCCATTTATAACATTGACCTCATAATATCTATTACTAATCTATTTTTCTTGGTACCCATGAATAATACATATGTAATTCAGATCATCAAACTTCATGGGTATATTATAAATTAAAAATAAATAATAAATAATTTTATATTATCCTACCTTGCTAACATCCTGAACATCAACATTAAAATAAACGCCCCGATTAATAGAATCAAGAAAAACAATCATCCTATTTTTGTTTCTTAATTCTGTGAGAATACCCTCAACACCTGCAAGAGGTCCCCTGCAAATTTTCACTCTGGTACCAACAGGAATTTTGTTATAGGATTTAGCATTAGGAAATTCAGAAAGAATACTTTTGATATACTCAATCTCCTTCTCTTCAACTATTGCAGGTTTTCCACCGAAAGAAATAATTCTCACCGCACCATGACTTTGGATAGCTTCAAATCTTCCTATAGTATCAGTACAAACAAAAACATAACATCTAAAAAGAGGTTCTGCAATCCATTTTTTCCGGTCACTCCACTGCCTTAATATTCTCCGCATGGGTAGATAGGTTTCAATACCCTTTTGTTTTAACTGATACTCGACCCTCTTTTCATGTCTATATCTGGTATAGAGAGCATACCATTTTTTTTCTTTCTCAATCATGTGTACTATCTATTTTGCAACCATCCAAACTCCAGCAATAATTAATAAAAATCCTAGAATTTGGATAAAACTAATTGATTCATTTAATAAAAAATATGAAACCGAAACTACTATAACAAGTCCCATACTTACCATAATTGTATAAGCAATACTTAAATTAAGTTTGGTTAAAATATAACTATAACTCACAAATGCCATGACAAATGAAAACATACCAGCGAGTAATTGAGGCTGAACAACAGCCTTTTTTGCCAGCTCAAGAATTCCCTTTGTTTCACCAACCTTATTTATACCTACTTTAATTAAAATATTTGCCGTAGCATTAAAAACAATAGCTAATGCAAGTATTCCAATCCGTATCACTACTATCTTATCACTCACATAGACTCCTACATTTTATCAAAATTTTAACCACAATAAATAATCACCCCTACACTGATTAAGTAGAGAAATATATTAATTATTATTGATTTATCTTTTAATAAAATTAACTCCGGACTACCACCAAGTTTTTTTCTGTGAACCAAATATAAATAACGGAAAATTCCATACAAAACAAAAGGTAAAGTTAAAATCAAATTTCGTGTGCCAAATTTCTCTACTGTTACAGGAGCGGTTGTATAAAAAGCATAAGCAATTACTGTTGAAGCTGTAACTACTGAAACCATCTGGTCTAAAAGAGTAGTGGTATACTCTCCCAAAATTTTCCGATGAAATCCTGCTTTTTCCCCCATAACGACAAGTTCATGCCTTCTTTTGCACAATCCGAGAAAAAGAGCAAGAAAAATAGCACACATTAAAAGCCAGGAGGATATGGTAATGTTAATAATTTCTGCTCCAGCAATAGCTCTTAAAACAAATCCTATGGCTATAATAATTACATCCAGGATAACAACATTTTTAAACAATAATGTATAACCAATAATTAATAAAAAATAAATTAAAGCTATAAAGCCAAAACTGATATCAAGCAAAAATGAACAAATCAGGGAAAAACATGATAATACTATAAAACTAATAACAACCGCTTTAACTGAAAGATGTCCTGAAGCCAATGGTCTTCTTGATTTTTCTGGATGTTTTCTATCCTGTTCAATATCTATAAGATCATTTAAGAGATACAATGAACCACTGAGAGTACAGAAACAGACAAATCCTCCTATGGTTTTAATCAAAAGAGGTATATGAAAAAAATTTTTAGAAAAAATCAGCCCAGCAAAGAGAAGTAAATTTTTAGTCCACTGCTTTGGTCTTAATGATGTTATTAACAATTTTATCATCATGAAATCCAACCAAACAATTTTTCCTTAATAGTTTTCTTTCTTTTTCCCCTCTTTAATTTACCATCACCATAATATTGTCTATAGTAATAATAATAGTATGATCCAAACATATCATCCATATGCACACCATTCAGTAAGGTCCCAAATACTTTTGCATTAACATTTTCTAATTGGGTATAGGCCCGCTTCAATGCTTCTCGGTCAGTTTCTGCTGATTTTACAATTAATACAGCTCCATCTAACTTGGAGGATAACACCGTAGCATCAGTAACCGCTATTACTGGCGGTGTATCAAAAAAAATCATGTCATACTTTTCTTTCACCTCATCAATAAATATGGTCATAGCTTTTGAGGATAATAGTTCTGAGGGATTGGGTGGTAAAGGACCGGAAGTCAGTAAATCTAGACCTTCAATCTCAGTTGTAATCACAACCTTGTCAATTTTGAATTTATTTAATAAAAGATTGGTTAAACCCATATCACGAGAAACGCCAAAAAATCTGTGAATAATGGGTTTGCGAAGATCAGTATCAATCAACAATACTTTTGATCCCATCTGGGCAAAGGTTATGGCTACATTGACAACTGATGTGGACTTACCTTCACTCGGACCCGCACTTGTAAATACCAGGGTTTTAACTGGATTATCAAGATCAAGAAACTGCAGATTTGTTCTCAGAGTACGGTACGATTCTGAGACTGGTGATTTTGGTTTAAGATGAGTAATAAGACGTGAACGCATCCGGATA
Source organism: uncultured bacterium (assembly GCA_964442615.1). GTDB lineage: Bacteria > Zhuqueibacterota > QNDG01 > QNDG01 > CAYUAG01 > CAYUAG01. The sequence goes on along the minus strand of CAYUAG010000052.1, from coordinate 10,584 downwards.
ATACTTTCTTTTTTCCTGCCATTCTCCTCTGCTTTAATAAAAGGAATTGAGCCCAGAACAGAAAAACCTGCATTTTCAAGGTCTTCAATTGTTTTTAAAGTGTTATCAAAATACTCCCTGGCAAAGGTTAATCCTATCCCAAGTCCCAAACCTAAAAGTACCCCTAAAATAAGATTCAGTTTCTTTTTTGGTTTAATCGGCTCTTTAGACTGTATGGCATTATCAACAATACGCACAGAACCAATCCGGCTAGCCTCAGCAATACGATTTTCCTCATACTTATTACGAAGCATCACAAATATATTATCTGCCACCATTTGTTCACGCTTTAGTCTGGCAAGTTTTAGACTTTTCTCAGGAAGATCATTCATTATACCATCATATCTGTTAACAATTTTTTGCAAAGCAGAAGTTTTAGCATCCAGAAATCTCCTCTCAGCTTCCAGTTCAAGTACATTGGTATAAAGAGCTTCTGAAAAAGCCATAGGATTAAGAGCAGTACCTCCACTTTCAACTATACGCTGTATCTCGGTTTTAATTTTTTCTTTTATTCCCTTTATTCTCATCTCTTTTTGCTTGATCATTGAATATTCTGAAGATACGTCCAGATCCTTTTCCTGTTGTTCTAAAGCTGCCTTTTCCCCTATTAAAACTGCCAGCTGTTTTCTTAATTCTACAATCTCCGGACTTGATAAGCTGGAAACCTCCTTCAGCATCATCTCCTGACTTTCATCAAGCTGACTGCGCAGGTGTTCCAATCTGCTCTTAGTGGCATCAAGTTCGGTTCTGGACTGCTCATACATAGATTTAAAATTTGATACTACTTGCACTAACTGCTCAGTTTCAGAACTCAACTCTACAATATTTGCTCTTTCCTTATATTCTTTTAATGCTTCTTCTGATTCAGTAAGACGGATTTTTACTTCTTCTAATTTTTTTTCTAAAAATTTCCTTACCTCACTTACCTCACCTCTGCTCTCCTCAATATCAAGCTCCTGAAACGCCTTTACCCACTCATTTGCAACAAAACAGGCCTCATAAGGTGTAGGTGCCTGAACGCTTACCTCTATCATGTCTGTATCACGTTGAGGAGTAACACTGGTCCCTCCACTTCTAAACCTATCAACAAGATCATCAAAATCTGATCCATCTTCCTCCTTGGTTTTCCCTTTTAACAATGATATTAACCACTTTTTAGGAGAAAAATTATTTCCGTTTTTATAATTACCAAGATAGGAAAGAGAATCTGCATAGGGTGATTCCTGCAGTTGTTTAATAACATTTTCGGCCAGAGTACGGCTTTCCAGAATCTCCTTCTGGTTGTTAATCATGGTTTCCAGTTTCATGAAACTGGAAACCTCAAACACCTGCTGCTGTACATTGCTCCGCTCTCTGATCATTACCAATGCTTTCGCCTCATATATCGGCTGGGCTGTAAATGTAAAATAAACAGTAATTGCTAATACAAGAATGAATGAAACAGCTATTATCCACCTTCCTCGGTAAAGTATTCTAATATAATCTTTTATTGATACTTGTTCTTCTGTTATATCCTGTTGCATATAATTATCCCTTTCTTTTTTTTATCAAGGGAAATGTATTGAATATCATTAAATACATTACCATCAATTAAAATAATTATAAAAAATAATTATTTAAAAAGCAATTAAAATGTTTGATAGTATTCTAAATCATATTGCATTCTTATTACATTTTAATGATTTTTTATCTCATATCGATTATCTCAGCATTCTCAGGAGTTTGTAATGTAAAATCATTCTCTTTTATTTTAATACCTAATTTTATTTCTCCCAAAAGATAGACAGTTGTATTTCCATCAATGCTCTTTTGTTCAATTTTTTTGGGAATCCACCTCTCCTTTTCAACCCAGATTCGTACCTCTTTATAAAAAAGATCGCTTTCTCTGGGAGTAAATAAAACTTCATAACAAGATTTTCCTTGAATATTTTTAACTCCCAGTAATTGTGAATTATACTTTTGTTTATATTTAAAAAGTATTTTACTGGGGAGAAGATCATCTTCAGTAGGTTCAAGTTTGTCTATTAGAACTTGGTTCTCTAGTTTATTATAGGTTTTCAAGGTTATACCATCTGAAACAATTATCTGATCCTCAGTGGAAATACGAAATCTATTTTCTCCCTCTAATAAAAGTTCACCCTTTACAATCTGCTCTTCACCAGTCAATCCCCAAATATACCTTTCTTCAAAAACCGCATAAAAGGTTTTCTTGGTATAAAAGGTCTGTTCAACTTTCTCGATAATTTCCTGAGGAGAAACATCTCCTCCCCTGCAGAATACTGGAAAAACTATAATTAAGCTTGATATTACCTTAGTAATTTTTAATCTCATATCTACTCATCCTTAAGTTAAATTTTCAGGAAACTCAGGATCATTCAATTTATCCAAATAATGCTCATCAACCAGAACTTCCCGAGCCTTACTTCCATCAAAGGGGCCTACAATTCCAAATTCTTCTAGTTCATCAATAAGACGCCCTGCTCTTGCATACCCTATTCTGAGTCTGCGTTGAAGTAAAGATGCAGAACCCTGTTGATGGCGTATCACAAGCCGGGCAGCTTCTTTAAATAATTCATCACGTTCTCCTCCACCACTAACCATACCTCTTCTCGTTTCTGTCTTCAATTCCTGCAACTTATATTCTGCTGCAGGAGGTTGTTTACTTATATGATCTACCACTCTCTTAATCTCTTCAGTTGACACAAAAGCTCCATGAATCCTGATAGGATCGGATTTTCGGGGATGAAGATAAAGCATATCTCCTCTTCCTAAAAGTTTTTCTGCTCCATTTCTATCCAGAATTGTTCTTGAATCTGTTTTTGAACTTACCTTAAATGCTATACGAGCCGGAAAATTTGCCTTGATAATCCCGGTGATTACATCCACTGATGGTCTTTGAGTTGCCAAAATAAGATGTATCCCTACTGCTCGCGCCATCTGAGCTAATTTAGCTATAGGTTCCTCAATATCTCCAGCACCTGTCATCATCAAATCTGCTAATTCATCCACTATTAACACTATTTGAGGAAGTTTTTCCAGGGACTCATTTTGGTTTTCCCTATCATCTTTTTTTCTCTCTATCAATTTGTTATAATCATTAATATCCCTGACACCACTTTTAGCCAAGAGTTTGTATCTCTTATCCATCTCCCTCATTAAACTCTGAAGCACCTCAACCGCATTCTCAACTATAGTTATCACATCTTCATTCATGTTATCGCAGGAAGTAAGATGATGTCTTTTTAATCTCTTATAAACAGAAAGTTCGAGTCTCTTGGGATCGATCAGAACCATTTTTACATCATCTGGATGGCATCGAAATAGTATACTGTTTATAAAAGTATTTAAACAAACCGATTTTCCTGATCCTGTTGAACCAGCCACTAAAAGATGTGGAAGCTCCTGAAGATCAGTAATAACAGGATGTCCAGTAATTGATTTCCCCAAAGCCAAGGTAAGCGGAGATACTGACTTTTGAAAAACCTCGGTTTCAATAATAGATCGAATTGACACCATTTCAGGTTGGTTATTGGGAACTTCAATACCCACTGCTGGTTTCCCTGGTATGGGTGCAACTACTCGTACTGGGGTTGCCTGTAATACAAGAGCAAGATCATCCTGTCGACTCACAAAACTGTTTATCTTTACACCTGGGGCTGGTTTAACTTCAAAACGAGTAATAACTGGTCCGGGTTTAACATCAATAACTTTACATTCTATATCAAATTCCATCAATCTTTCTTCAAGAAAATGTGCTCTTTCCCTCAATTCCCTAGTATCAAAATCATAAACTGATTTCTTGTATAAATCCAGTAACTCAATTGGAGGTTTAATATAAGGCCCTGATAAAACAGTTTCTTTTTCTCTTTTCTCATACTTGTTATCAATTTTCTTGGCCACCGGCTCTATTACATCTTGATGTTTGGTTGCCTTTTTCGGTTTTTGCTGAGATTGAATATCTACTCTTCTTTCTTCTAAATTATATTCTTCTTGACTGCCTGGTTGTATAAATTCATCAGATTTTTCAACCGCTTCCTGGGTCTTCTTTGATTTAAAGGCTATGCTTCTTTTGACAATATTTTTAAACAAATTACCAATTTTCTCAAAAACAGAAGATAACTCGATTTTAAAAACTAATACAGACTCCCTCATACTCCATGAAGTTGCAGAAACCAAAAAAAGCAGTAAAAATGTTAAAAGAACAACTATACTTCCAGCAGTGCCAAGATATTGACTCAGTTGATCTGCAAAAAATCCTCCCAAATTACCACTCAATCGAAATCCCAAAGTACTTCCGTGCTCAGACAAAGCATGAGGTAATGCCAAAACAGTTGAAAAAAACAATCCAAGAGTAATAATATATAAACTTACTCGTAATAGAGGTTTATAACCTTTATGTAAAAATACATTCCATCCCAAAAGAAAAAATAAAAAAGGAAAGATAAGAGACGAATATCCAATAGTATATACAAAAACATAGTGACTTATCCAGGCACCTGCAAGTCCAAGCCAATTTGTAACATTTGTTTTAGAACCGCTATTGGGATAATCCGAAGGATTATACGATACCAGGCCAATTAAAATAAGAAGCGCAAATGCCATTATAAGAATACCAAGTATCTCTCTTCGTCTCTCATACTCTTTATTTTTATTTTTTTGTTTCTTAGCCATGGTAATTATTTTTCTACAGTTTTTTTTGTAATTGATTTTCCATTATAAACAGGCAGACAGTCAAATCTATTAACTGTTAAACAATAAATCATATCTTCTACTTTTCCTATAGATGAAAGATACCTGCCATGTGATGACTCTCTGATAATGGTTTGTAAATCATCTTTGTAATACTGATATACAATCATACCTGTCCTTGCTTCATCACTCATTTCAATATCTTTAACATTTTTTTTCAACAGTGCGAAAATCATACCAGAAAATACAGTATCTTCAATTGAAATATTACCATTATCCCCGGCGCAGACAATAAGGCAGTCCAGTTTATTCTGTACAATACAACTTAAAACTTTTTTTACATTCAAAAAACCGCCAATAATAACCTTTCGAGCTGAGTTGATCTTTGAGAACAGTTGTGATCCATTTGTTGAAGAAAAAAGAAGCTTCTTATTATCAATTTTATCTCGGGTGTATTCAAAGGGAGAATTACCCAGGTCAAATCCAGAAAATCTATAACCCTTTCTTTCACCACATTTTAAAACTTTGTTGGCAGGATATTTTAAAGCCTCTCTTTTTACCTCATCCGTTTTTAAAAAAGGCACTACTTCCTCAGCTCCATTATTTATTGCTGTTATAATTGTTGATGATGCCCGAAAAATATCAACAACTACAACCAGCTTGTGACTTAAATCATATTCTGAGAGATCTCGTGGAAATAAAATAACATCAACTCTCATGAATATTCATTTAACCTCATTTAAACTAGAGATATACAGAAAATTAAAAATTTTAAAAGAAAAATTTCTCAATAGATAAATTTAACACCCATTACTGCATATTGTCAAATAATCACTGAAATCTTTGCAACTTCTGTAATAAATAAGTCAGACTAAAAATTGTTTTATTTTTTTTCTGGATGTTAGAGGTACAAAAGGTATCTTTGCTATCATACCACTGATTTTTTGATCACTTCCAGGTTTTCTGAACTGTATTTCTTCATCCTCTTGGATAAAATTATTTATACCAACAAAACCTATGGGTGTATTATCTAAAGAAGGAGAAATCACTCCACTTAAAACTGTTCCAATTATAGTATCGTTTTTAAAAACTTCCCACCCTGGCATAGCCTTTCTTCGGCCTTGGATAATAAATGGTAAAACAAAATAATCAATACCAAATTTTTTTTTCTTTTCTAAAACCTCTTTCCCAAAAAAATTACTTTCAAAATCAATTGCAAACTCCCAGGGATGACCAACTGCTACCCGATCTTTCTTCAACTCATGACCATGAAGTGGAAGTCCAGCCTCTGTTCTCAATGTATCTCTTGCCCCCAATCCACAGGGAAGGATACCAAACTCCTCACCTTCTTTTAATAGCAGTCTCCATAAATCAATACAATTTTTAACCTCAGTATAGAGCTCAAAACCGATCTCTCCAGTGTACCCGGTTCTTGAAACAATTACTTCTATACCATTAATATCTATTCCTCTTCTAAATCTAAAAAACCGCAGTTTTTCAATGCTCTCTATCCCAGCCACCTTAGTCATAAGTAAAGGAGCTGAAGGTCCCTGAAGGTCAATTTTAGCTATAGAGTCACTCATATTTTTAAGTTCAACTCCTGAAGGGACATTCTTATTTATCCATTCAAAATCTCCTTCAATGTTACCCGCATTGACAACCAGCATCCAATCTTCAGGATTAAATCTGTATAAAATACAATCATCCACTACTCCTCCATCTTCATTAAGCATGAAGGAATACATTGCTTGACCATCTTTAATTAGATTAACATTATTTGTTAATAAACCTGACAAAAATCTCTGACTTTCAGGTCCTGCTATTTTAAACTCACCCATATGGCAAATATCAAACAATCCGCATTTCTTTCTAGTTACATGATGTTCGCATGATTGTCCGGAAGAATACCACAAAGGCATAATCCAACCTGCAAAATCACTCATTTTCCCTTCCAGTTTAAGGTGCTCATCATAAAGCGGAGTCTTTTTGGTATCCACATTCACCTCATATTTTTATTCATTCTATTTTTTAAGTAAATATATTTAAAATAATTTAAATTGTCAACATTTATCCTGATATTTAGATATAAAAATGGTTTCAAAAGTTATTTATTTTTATTATTTTATATCAAACATTGATACTAAACAAATCATAGTTAAATTATGAATCAATTTTTTACAATACACCCTGAGAATCCCCAACTTAGGCTAATCAGACAAAGTGTAGAAATAATTAATAATGGGGGAATACTTGCTTATCCAACTGACTCAGGATATGCTTTAGGATGTCATCTTGAAGATAAAAAGGCGATTGATAAAATTCGATTCATTAGAAAATTAGATAAAAATCATAACTTCACCTTGATTTGCCGGGATTTGTCAGAGATATCAAAATACTCCCGTTTTGATACTCCTGTATTCAGAATTCTTAAGGCTCATACTCCAGGTCCTTATACCTTTATCCTCCAGGCAACCAGAGAAGTCCCTCGCCGCCTCATGCACCCCAAAAAAAAGACTGTTGGTATCCGGATTCCTGATAACAAAATTGTACAGGCAATTCTGAATGAGCTAAAGGAACCTTTGATAACCACAACCCTAATTTTTCCTGAGGAAGAATACCCTTCCAATAATCCCAAGGTTATCCAAAATCGTCTACAAAAACAGGTGGAACTAATTATTGACGGTGGGTATTGTGGACGGATACCCACTTCTGTTATTGATTTAACCGGGGAAAATCCAAAAATCCTAAGACGTGGCAAAGGTAATATCAAAAATTTTTTATAAATAATAGTTTTTGATTTAATTATTTGATTCATTATATTAAGCAATCTATCCAAACAGGAGGAAAAATATGGAAGAAAAAATTATAGAAGTTTTAGATAAGGTAAAACCCTCTCTTCAAGCTGACGGGGGTGATGTTGAGTTTGTTGATGTGAAAGATGGAGTGGTAAGGGTCAGACTCAAAGGAGCATGTGCAGGCTGTCCCATGTCTCAAATGACCTTAAAAATGGGGATTGAAAAAATTCTCAAAGAACAGATTCCAGAAGTAAAATCTGTTGAATCTGTTAATTAATACTAACATCTATTGCCATCAGTAAGGATTTTTTATGAAGCTGCCTACAAAAGGTATACCAGTTATTATTTCCCTCATACCTATATTATCTTTGGTAATTTCATTATACATCTCAATTGCAGTCTTCAAACAAACTCCTCATCTTGCATTAATTTTCTCTTCTTCAATTGCTACCCTAGTAGCAATTTTTTATAAATTTAAATGGAAAGAAATCCAAAAAGGAATTATACAAGCAATTACTGCTGCCATGGGTGCAGTCTTGATATTAATGGTAATCGGTCTCATGATAGGAACCTGGATTATATCAGGCATTGTACCTTCAATGATATATTATGGATTAAAACTGCTTTCACCTGGAATTTTTCTTGCCGCTACCTTGATTATCTGCTCTATTGTATCCCTGGGAACAGGCTCTTCCTGGTCAACAGCTGGAACCATTGGTGTAGCTCTTATAGGAGTTGGTTCCGGACTAGGAATCCCAGTCCCCATGGTAGCTGGCGCCATCATCTCTGGTGCCTATTTTGGAGACAAGATGTCCCCGCTTTCTGATACAACAAATCTTGCTCCTGCCATAGCTGGTGCAGATCTGTTTGACCATATCGGACATATGGTCTACACCACTGGTCCTGCATATGTAATAACAATAATTCTTTATATATTAATAGGAACGAAATTCTCTTCCAATAACCTCGATACTCAAAGCATAGAAACAATACTATCTACTATAAACTCCAGCTTTTTCATACATCCTGTCCTATTAATTCCTCCCTGTCTTGTCATTGTAATGGTTATTAAGAAAATTCCTCCTCTACCAGCTTTAATCGGTGGTACTTTTATTGGAATTCTCTTTGCTCTTATCTTTCAATCGTCCTCTATTGTTAATGTACTTAACACTGCCTTCTCAGGCTATATCTCTAAGACCGGCCATATATTTGTTGACAAACTACTCTCTCGTGGAGGTTTGATGAGTATGATGGAAACCGTTGCTCTAATAATTTGCGCTCTAACCTTTGGTGGAATAATGGAAAAAACCGGTATGTTGGATGCAATTGCTGGTGCAATTCTAAAAAGAGTAAAAAGAACCGGTTCCCTTATTGCCACTACAATTTTAAGCTGTATTGGAATGAATATTATTGTTTGTGATCAGTATATGGCTATTATTATCCCTGGCAGAATGTACAAAAAAGCTTTTGACGAAAAAAATCTTGAACCTAAAAACCTCTCCAGATGTCTTGAAGATTCCGGTACACTTACCTCTTCTTTGATTCCCTGGAACAGTGGTGGTGCATTTATGCATGCAACTCTTGGAATTAATCCATTACTTTATTTGCCATATGCATTTCTGAATCTCATAACTCCTCTTATTTCAATCTTTTATGGATATGCCAATATAACTATTACCAAAAAAAATAATGAATAATGAATATCACTTCGCCTTAAATAATATTGAACTTTTATTAATTGTGAATAAATTTAAATGTTCAACACACCTTCATTTAAAACTTTTATCCTCTTCTCTTTTGGAATACTGATTGGTAATGTTTTTTCTATACCGCTAAGCTTATCATTAATTCTTTTTACCCTCTTTACACTTTTTTTATTTTTTTTAAAATGTAAGTATTTACACACCAGACTTTTCCAAATTTTTTTATTCCTTTCCATAATACTATGTGGCAGGTGTTATTTTCAAACCTATAATTTTATAACTACACATAATCCCTCTTTTAAATTAATTTCAGTTAATAATTCCTGCAAAATTAAAGGATTTCTGTTAAAAGATCCTAAAAATAAGGGGAGAAAATTAGAGTTTGTTCTACAGGTGACCCATCTGATGTATAAAAAAGAATCTCACAATGTAAATTTTAAAATTCTTGTACAGGATTATGAAAAGCTAACCAAAGATTTACAATATAGTAATCAGGTTATGCTTGAAGGAGTAATAAAAAAACCTAAGGGATTAAGAAATCCAGGAGGTTTTAATTACAGACAATATCTCTCCCATAAAAATATTTATTATATTTTCTATGTAAATAAAATAGTATACAAAACTAAAATACAAAGAGGAAATATAATTCTTAAAAAAATTATCTATCCGGTACGTAGATTCATAATTAGATCCATTTCGGAAATGTTCACCTCCAATTCCACCCGCTCTATCATAAAAGCTTTAATTCTTGGAGATAAAGAACTGATTTCCGATGATATATGGGAGAGCTTTTCCAAAACAGGTATAATACATATACTTGCTGTCAGTGGACTGCATGTTGGTTTTATTCTTTTAATTTCTCTGACTCTGTTTGATCTCCTACGATTTAATAATTATATTCGCACCCTGCTTACAATTTTAACCTTAATTTTTTATACCCTTTTAACAGAATCTCATCCTCCTGTTTTCAGAGCTACGGTTATGTCCTCTCTCTATCTTCTTTCTATAAACCTTGAAAGAAAAACACAACCTTTTAATATAATCGGGCTTGCAGGATTAATCCTGATCATTATCAATCCCAAAAATCTTTTTACTTTAAGTTTTATATTATCTTTTACTGCAATAAGCTCTATTGTTTACTTTTATAATATATTTTCAAATCTTCCAGTGTATACAAAAATAAAAAAACAACATCTTGTTTACGCTAAACTTTTGTCAGCCACCTTTGTCTCTCTGTCTGCAATTATTGGTACTATACCTATCTCTGCCTATTACTTTAACAGAATTCCCCTTTTCTCTATAATCATTAACCTTATTGCAATCCCCTTAACTGCTCTTATAGTAGTTTTGAGTTTCAT
>CAYUAG010000051.1:0-26651 GCA_964442615.1 uncultured bacterium | reverse complement strand
TTAAATAAAAAAAAATTAAAAAATATCTTTGTAGTTATAGTTGATTATAATTAAATTAATAGGATAGATCAAAATGGGATTAATTGAATAATATGGTTATGAACCAAGATCAGAAAAATAGAAAAGCTGTTTTTTTTAGTTTTGAAGGAATTGATGGCAGTGGTAAATCTGTTCAGGCGGAAGCTTTATACAAACAATTAAAGAATTCCGGGTATACCACCACCCTGTTCAGAGAACCGGGTGGAACCTTTATTTCCGAAAAAATACGAGAGATCCTTCTGGACAGAAATAATAGTATTATGTCACCTCTTACAGAATTACTGCTTTATGAAGCTGCCCGCGCTCAACTGGTCTCGGAAAAAATTCAATCCCTGCTGAATAAAAATGAGATTATAATTGCCGACCGTTTTTTTGACTCAACCACTGCCTATCAAGGATATGGCAGATCAATATCTCTGAAAGATATTGAAACCCTGAATAACCTGGTGTGCAACTATACTATTCCTGACCGTACCTATATTTTACATATTTCCTGGGAGGAATCCTTGAAACGGCGAAGTAAAAATTCCAGCAGATCAGACCGTATGGAAAACCAGGATCAAAAATTTTATGAGAAAATTAAAAAGGGTTTCTCAGAACTGGCAAAGCAGCAGCCGCGCAGAATACTAGCTCTTAACGGAGAACTATCCTTAGAGAGTTTAAAAAAAATAATTCTGGAAGATGCTCTGCAAATAATTGATACCAAAAATATATTAAAATCATCATAAATAAAAATGGTTAATTGGTAATATAAAGAAAGGAAAAACAGCCATGAATAAAAACTTAAAAAAATCGTTTCTTAGTCTTTTTTTAACAATCGTTTTTATGGGAACCATGCTGATTTGGGCAAACTCCTCTGAAGAAAAAACCATTTATGCTACCATAAATGAAAATCTTACACTCCTTGGTAATATTTACAAAGAAATATCCACAAACTATGTAGAAGAAATTAATACGGAAGATTTTCTTAAAGCCGGAATAAATGGTATGCTTAATACCCTGGATCCATATACAAACTACATTGAACAAGACAGCAGGCGGCAGCTTAACATTTTAACCAAGGGTAAATACGAAGGAATCGGACTGCTCCTGAATTACAGGAATAACATAGTTACTGCTGCTGAACCACCTTTTCTGGGAACACCCGCATCCCGGGCCGGCATTAAAGAAGGAGATCAAATAATTAAGGTCGATGGTGTACCCACCAAAGAATTGGGCTTTCAAGAAAGTGTACGCCACATTCTTGGACCAGAAGGTACATCCGTAACCCTGACCATACAAAGAGAGGGTATAGATAAATTCCTGGAGTTTACTCTTATCAGGGAAAAAATAACAGTAAAGGATGTACGCTATTCCGGATTGCTGGAAAACAATATGGGCTACATCCAATTAACCAGGTTCTCAAAAAACTCGGCCCCTGAAATCTCCCAGGCAATTAGAGAATTTCAAAATAAAAATCTGGAAGGCCTGATTCTTGACTTGCGATCAAATCCAGGAGGGGTGTTACAATCAGCAGTTAATGTATCTGATATATTTCTAGAAAAGGATAAATCTGTTGTCACTATCCGGGGCCGTTCTGAACAAGCAAAAGCGGATTTTAACTCTACCAGTGATCCTGTATATCCTCATAAACCTCTTATTATTCTTGTCAACAGAATAAGTGCCTCTGCCTCAGAAATCGTAGCTGGGGCTATTCAGGACCATGATCGAGGAGTAATAGTTGGTGATACTACTTTTGGAAAGGGGCTGGTTCAAAGTGTTGTCCCCTTATCTCCCAATACAGCCCTGAAATTAACCACAGCAAAGTACTATACACCCAGCGGAAGGTGCATTCAACGTAACAACTATGCCATTCAGGACGATTCTAACAACCAAGAAACCGAGTACTATACTGATAATAAAAGAAAAGTGTATGGAGGTGGCGGTATTGTACCTGATATTCATGTAGAACTGCCTATTGCAGAAAGTTATGTTATTGATCTGCGCAGAAAGTCCATGTTCTTCAACTTTGCTGTTCACTATGCAAACACCAAAACTATCACAGATTCATCCTTAACCATAACAGATAACATAGTGAATGAATTTAAAAACTATTTAGATGAACAATCATATCATTATGAACATCCCTTTGAAAAACAATTACATGAATTAAAAAAATTTGCTGTACAAGAAAACTATGGAGATAACTTTCTTGCCACTCTCGAGAATTTAGATAATTCCTTTAAAAAGGTTAATAATACATTATTTGACAAATCCCGCACAAATATCAAAAAACTATTAAAACATGAAATTGCTTCAAAATATTTTGGAATCAGTTACGCAGTCAGACTCGGCCTGCAAGATGATCCAGTGGTTCAAAAAGCTATGCAAATAATTAATGATAAAAACAATTACTATGAATTGTTAAATTCAAAAAATAATAATTAGCATTTATCAAGGAGGTAAACAGTAATGGCAAAAAAAATGGTTTATTTTTGGGGGGGAGGAAAAGCAGATGGACAAGCAAGTATGAAAAATCTCCTGGGAGGAAAAGGAGCCAATCTGGCAGAAATGTCGAGTCTTGGTATACCAGTACCTCCAGGATTTACAATTACAACTGACGTATGTATATATTTCATGAAACATAATGGATCCTATCCTAAAAATCTTGAAAGTGAAGCGCAGAAAGTCTTAAAAAAGGTGGAAAAACTTATAGGGCAAAAATTTGATGATCCCCAGGATACTCTTCTTTTTTCTGTACGTTCCGGAGCACGTATCTCTATGCCAGGTATGATGGAGACTGTCCTTAATATTGGTCTCACTGAAAAAACACTTCCCGGACTGATTAAGAAAAGCGGCAGCGAACGTTTTGCTTATGATGCCTACCGCAGACTAATAATGATGTATGCTGATGTGGTTATGGAAAAAGCTGTTGGTATAATACCAGAAGAAGGAAAATCCATTCGGGCCCAGCTGGAACAAGAGATGGAAAAAGTAAAACAAGCCAAAGGTGTAACCAAAGATATTGACCTTGATGCAGAAGACTTGAAAAAACTCACAGCAACTTTTAAGAAAAAAATTAAACAGGTTCTTAAAAAAGAATTTCCTGATAATGCCAACAAGCAATTATGGGGCGCTATATCTGCTGTTTTCAAGTCCTGGAATGGAAAAAAAGCCAAAGATTACAGAAGAGTTGAAAATATACCTGACGATCTGGGGACAGCAGTTAATGTACAAGCTATGGTTTTCGGTAATCTTAATGACAATTCAGCTACTGGCGTTGCCTTTACCCGTGATCCTGCTACTGGAGAAAATGTATTCTATGGTGAATTTTTAGTAAATGCCCAGGGTGAAGATGTGGTAGCCGGAACTCGCACTCCTCAGGCCATAAATGAAATATCAAAAACTGAAGCTTCCAAGCATCTTCCCTCTCTGGAAAAGATGATGCCTGAGAATTATAAAACCCTGGTGAATATTCGTAACAAACTGGAAAAACACTATAAAGACATGCAGGATATCGAATTTACTATTCAGGACGGTAAGCTTTACATGCTTCAGACCCGTACTGGTAAAAGAAATGGGGTGGCTGCCATCCGTATGGCTGTGGAAATGTGTGAGCAAGGGCTGATCAATGAAAAGCAGGCTGTGTTGAGAGTTAAACCGGAACAACTTGATGAACTGCTTCATCCCATGATAGATCCCAAGCAAGAAAAAAAACTAACTCCCATAGCTGAAGGTCTACCAGCTGGACCAGGTGGAGGAATAGGACAGATTGTATTTACAGCTGATAAAGCTGAAGCAGAGGCAAAAAGGGGAGAAAAAGTAATCCTGGTACGAGAAGAAACCAGTCCGGAAGATGTGCATGGAATGAAAAATGCTCAAGCTATACTTACGGCCAAAGGCGGTATGACCAGTCATGCTGCTCTGGTGGCCAGAGGTTGGGGTAAATGCTGTATAGTTGGCTGCGATGCTCTTAATATTAATGCCAGCAAAAAAACCATGACTGTGAACAGGAAAACATATAAAGAGGGTGACTGGATATCTTTAAACGGAACCAAAGGATTAGTATACGGAGAAAAACTTGCAGTGATCCCCAGTGATCCTGAAAAAAATAAATTTTATAAAAAATTGATGACCTGGGCCGACAATCACCGCACCCTGGGAGTAAGAACTAATGCAGATAATCCTAAGGATTCCACTCAGGCCCGGGCTTTCGGGGCAGAAGGAATCGGCTTGTGTCGAACTGAACATATGTTTTTCGGTCCAGAACGTATAACCCCTATGAGAGAGATGATCCTTGCAAATGATGAAAAAGGCCGTAAAAAAGCCTTAGCTAAACTTCTCCCTTTGCAAAGAAAAGATTTCACTGGTATTTTTAAAGCCATGGATGGATTACCAGTAACCATCAGGACTCTTGATCCCCCTTTGCATGAATTCCTTCCCAAAGACAAGGAATCTCAAAAAGAGATGGCTAAGAAACTGGGAGTATCGTTAGACCAAATCAAGGAGAAGGTACAGAGTTTACTTGAGATTAATCCCATGCTGGGTCACCGTGGCTGCAGGCTTGGTGTTACCTATCCAGAAATAACCAAAATGCAGGCCCAGGCAATAATGGAAGCAGCCTGTAATTTAGTTAAAAATGGAGTAAAGGTATATCCTGAAATTATGATCCCCTTAATCGGTACGGTAGCAGAATTGGAAAATCAAAAAAAGGTTGTTAAAGAAGCCGTAGAGGAGGTAATTAAAAAAACCGGCACTCAAGTAAATTATCTTATTGGGACTATGATAGAAATCCCCCGTGCTGCCCTTACTGCTGATAAGGTGGCTGAACAAGCTGAATTTTTCTCATTCGGAACCAATGATCTAACTCAAATGACCTATGGTTACAGTCGGGACGATGCAGGTTCTTTTCTACCAGAATATGTAGATAAAAAAATCCTTCCCCAAGATCCCTTCCAGAGTTTAGACCAGGAAGGTGTTGGTCAACTGGTCGACATGGGTATTAAAAAGGGAAGAACAACAAACAATAAACTGAAAATAGGTATATGCGGGGAACATGGTGGTGAACCAAGTTCAATTGACTTTTGTCACCGCGTTGGTATGAACTATGTCAGCTGTTCTCCTTTCCGGGTACCTATTGCCAGATTAGCAGCTGCTCATGCTGCTCTCAATAACTAAGTTGTTGTCACCCCTGAGGTGATTTGATTTTAAAGACCTGGCAGGTGTATTGTAATCCTGCCAGGTCTTTTCCTTTCTTATCTAAAAACCTGCATCAGTTATTTATACTTTTAGTAATAATTACTTTTTAGTTAAATTTTTGTTAAAAAAATCATTTTTCCCAATCTTTTTTCTTGACATTGAATATGAATATGCTATATTTATTTCGCATTTAGATGAAATATAGCTCTGTGGATAGATTGTTAATAACCTTAGTTTTATTCTTTTTCCCTTGCTTTGTACTTGATATTTTTTAAGATATTGCATAATTATAATTGTTTTATCATTTAATTTATGATTGTTTTTTATAAATTTGAGTGAGAAAAAAACAAGTTTTTTTATTTTTTTTATAAGGAGTGTAAATTATGAGCCAAAATGTGGATAACCCTCCATTAATTGTGGAAAACTCAACCCACCAACTTATATGGAACCAATGCCTTGATATACTAAAAAAATATGTTAATCCACAAAGTTTTCAAACCTGGTTTCTGCCGATTCAGCCCATTAAAGTACAAAATAATATTCTCACTATAGAAGTTCCCAGTCAATTTTTCTATGAATGGCTTGAAGAACACTATCCTAGCATTATCAGAAAAGCACTTGCTCAAATATTAGGGGAAGGAGCAAATCCAGAATATATAATACGACAGGATCCTTTACCTAAATCACAACCTACTATGCAACCCATACAATCATCTAATTATCACAACACTGATGAAACTTTTCTTAACTCAAGATATACTTTTGATACATTTGTGGAAGGAAACAGCAATCAATTTGCCAAAGCTGCTTCTTTAGCAGTTGGAGAAGCTCCTGGGGCAACCTCATTTAATCCCTTGGTTATTTATGGTGGGGTTGGTCTTGGAAAGACCCATCTTATTCAAGCAATTGGTAATCATACCAAAAAAAATCAACCGACTTTGCAAATAAAATATGTCTCTAGTGAAAAATTCACTATTGATTTTATAAATTCTATACAAAACAATAAAGCAACTCAATTCAGTCAATTATACCGTAATGCAGATCTCCTCCTTGTAGATGATATTCAATTTTTTATGAGTAAAGAACGTACCCAAGAAGAATTCTTTCACACCTTTAATACGCTTCATCAAAAAGGTAAACAAATTGTTCTTTCCTCTGATAGACCACCTAAAGAATTAAGTGGTCTGGAAGAAAGACTCTTATCCCGTTTTCAATGGGGTCTTATCGCTGATATTAAACCTCCAGATCTTGAAACAAGAATAGCTATTCTTCAGCAAAAATCACAACAGAATGGTATAGATCTTACTATGGATATAATTGAATATATAGCTTCAAACATTATTTATAATATCCGTGAATTGGAAGGTTCATTAGTGAAACTTTTAGCTTTTTCTTCTTTAAAGGGGGTGGATATAAGTCTAGATGTAGCAAAAATAGTTTTAAAAGATATTGTTGTCCAAAAGAAAAAAAATATAACTATAGAAGACATTCAAAGAACTACCTGCCGATTCTATGATATTCCTGATGATTTATTAAGAGGAAAAAGTAGGAAAAAAGAAATTGCTTTTGCTCGACAAGTATCAATGTTCCTTTCTAAAGAATTTACCAATGCTTCTTTAAAAAGTATCGGTCTTCATTTTGGAGGAAGAGATCATACAACAGTTATACATGCTATAAGAACTATCAAAAAAAGACTAAATAATAAAAGTGATAACGAAAGACTCGGTGAAACAATTGATAATTTAAAAAGAAATATTGAAACTGCATCTTTATAACATGTTAATTAATGGCATATTTTTGTGAATCTATTGTGGATTATTGTTTATTACGGATTCAAGTATAAAAAATAACACCCTTACTTAACCATATATCCACAAATCATTCAATAATATCCACAACCTTTTCACAAAAGTTTCATGAAATGATTTTTTTATAATTAGCTCTTTTTTAATCAGTTAAAGTTATAGATATTTCGTTTATGCACATATACACAGTCATTACTATAATAAATAGTTTGTTAAATATAATAATATTTATTATTTTATAGATGGAAAAGTAACTTTTTGTATAGGGAGGTAAATGATGAAATTCTCAATTCTTCAAAAAGATCTACTAAATTCTCTTCAAATAATATCATCTGTTGTACCAGTGCGTTCAGCGACACCCATTGCTGAAAATATTCTTTTTACAGTTGAAGAGAATAAACTTCAAATCACTGGAACAGATATAGAAGTTTCTATGCGGACAGAAATTCCATTAAATGAATCTATTGTACCAGGATCAATAGCATTACCTGGTAAAATAATTACGGAAATGATTCGATCCATGCCTAATATCCCCATTCAATTTGAAACAGATGATAGTAATAAAATAAAAATCACCACTGATAAAGGTGTATATAGTTTATCTGGAATATCTAAAGAAAATTATCCAGAATTACCATCTCTTTCTGATGATAAAAGTATTTCTATTTCAAGTAATAAATTGAAACGGATGTTAACCAAAACAATATTTGCTGTCTCTTCTGAGGAATTACGTCCTGCTTTAATGGGAGTATTTTTTCAGATTATGAAAGATGAATTGAGAATGGTAGCTACTGATGGTCATAGATTATCAAAAATTATAGATACTGATTTTAATTATGATGATGAACCGGTTAAGATGATTATTCCACCGAAAGCAGCACAAATAGCTATAAAAAATTTTGGTGAAGATGAATCAACAATAATACGATTTAATAATGAAGGATTAAGCTTTACTTTTAATAGTACAGTTTTATATACACGCTTGGTTGAAGGTGAATATCCTGATTATGAAAAAGTGATTCCTCGAGATAATGAGTTTGAGATGTCAGTAGAAAAAGATTTACTTATATCCGTAACAAAAAGAGTTTCAATTTTTTCCAGCGAACTGACTCATCAAATACGTTATTCATTAACAAAGGATAAAGTAAAAATACAATCAGAGGATATTGATATTGGGGGAGAAGCACATGAAGAATTATCAATAGAATATTCAGGCGATGATATGGATATAGGATACAATGCAGAATATATACTTGATGTATTAAAACATATAGATAATGAAAAAGTATTATTTCATCTTAATAGTCCAGTAAAGGCAACCTTAGTAACACCCATTAAACAAAAAGAAAATGAATCTTTTGTAATGTTAATAATGCCTATAAAACTATCTTCCTAAAAGCATGAATACCATAGGTAATATACTTCACAATTATTTTAAAGATCTAGGAATAGAAAAACCAATAAAAATGTATCAAGCTCTTGATATCTGGCCGGAAGTAGTAGGAATTAAACTATCAGAAGTAACAAAACCTCAAAGAATAACAGATGGTAAGATAGTTGTAAAAGTGAAAAATGATACGTGGAGATACGAGATAGGCTATCATAAAACAGAAATCATCAATAAAATTAATAAGAATCTTGGGGAAAAAGTTATTAAAGATATTATATTCATATAATTAGTATAGGTAATGAAGAATGGCGAAAAATGAATCTAAAGACAACTATGATGCCAAAAAAATTGTTATTTTAAAAGGACTTGAAGGAGTTCGTAAACGTCCAGCAATGTATATAGGTGATACTGCCACAAGAGGACTTCATCACATTGTTTATGAAGTGATTGATAATAGTGTTGATGAATGTTTAGCAGGTTATTGTACAAAAATTGATATAGCCATACATAAAGACGAAAGTATCAGCATTGCAGATAATGGTAGAGGAATTCCGGTAGATAAGCATCCGATTGAAAAACGACCAGGTCTTGAAGTTGTTATGACTATGTTGCATGCAGGGGGAAAATTTGATAATCAAACCTATAAGGTATCAGGAGGTCTGCATGGAGTAGGTGTTTCTGTAACTAATGCTTTGTCCGAGTGGTGTAATGTAAAGGTATTTAAAAATGGTAAAATATATGAGCAAGAGTATGAAAGGGGAATACCTAAGCATGATATGAAGGAGACAGGAAAAACAAAATCAAAACAAGGAACAGAGACTACTTTTAAGCCAGATACTAAGATATTCAAAAAAACAAGATTTAAATTTGATGTACTTGGACAAAGATTAATGGAACTTGCCTTTTTAAATAAAGGATTGAAAATTAGTTTAAAAGATAAAAGAACTGGTCAAGAAAAGAACTATCAAGCTAACGGAGGATTAAAAGAGTTTGTCAGATATCTTGATTCCAGCCGGCATCCTCTTTTCAAAAAGCCTATTCTTATTGAGAGAGAGAAAGACAATGTTACAGTAGAGGTGGCAGTCCAATATAATGATTCTTATCAGGAGAATCTGTTTAGTTTTGTTAACAATATCCCCACAACAGAAGGGGGAACCCATGAAGTGGGTTTTAAAACCGCTCTTACCAGAACTCTAAATTACTATGCACAGAAAAATAATCACACGAAAAACGGTTTTTCATTAACCGGATCAGATGTAAGAGAGGGATTAACTGGGGTGGTAAGTGTTAAAGTACCAGAACCTCAGTTTGAAGGACAGACAAAAACTAAACTTGGCAACAATGAAGTACAGTGGATAGTGAATTCAATTGTAGGGGAAGGAATTAGCGAGTATTTGGAAGAAAATCCAGCCATAGCAAAAAAAATCATTAAAAAGGGAATAAATGCAGCAACATCCAGGGAAGCTGCCAGACAAGCCAAAGAATTGACCCGGAGAAAAACAGCTCTTGGTTCTACAAAACTACCAGGCAAACTGGCAGATTGTTCAATAAATGATCCGGATCATTGTGAAATATATATTGTAGAGGGAGATTCTGCTGGCGGATCAGCAAAGATGGGAAGAGACAGACAGTTTCAGGCAATTCTTCCTTTAAGAGGAAAGATATTGAATGTAGAGAAAGCCAGCCTCGCAAAAATTCTTCAAAATAATGAGATTCAAGCTATGATTACAGCACTTGGTACGGGAATTGGATCCGAAGAGTTTGATATTAAAAAATTACGATATGGAAAAGTTATTATAATGACAGATGCTGATGTTGATGGATCTCATATTAGGACATTGCTACTCACTTTTTTTTTCAGGTATATGCGGGAATTAGTAGAGCAGGGTCATATATATATTGCTCAACCACCTCTTTATAAAATCACTAAAGGCAAAAAGATTCACTATGCTTATAATGAAGAGAAGAGAAAAGAGGTAATAAAAATTTTTGGTGGACAGGGAGTAACAGTACAGAGATATAAGGGTCTTGGTGAAATGAATCCTAATCAGTTATGGAAGACAACTATGGACCCAGAAACACGAACAGTATTACGGGTGACAATTGATGATGCAGTAGAAGCAGACCATATTTTTTCAGTGTTAATGGGAGATAATGTAGAACCTCGGAGAGAGTGTATCCAAGAAAATTCAGAAGCCGTACGGAATTTAGACATTTAACCGGAAATATTCATATATTAACGAAGTAGTAAAATCAGATCATATAGAAACAGAAAGATGATATAATAATAGCAGAAAATTATTTAAAGAGCGAAAAATTTTTTATAAACAACTTTAATTTTTTATTCCTTAATTGTATAGAGATTTTGTTTTTTGGTGGCTATGAATTTTTTAAGTTAAATAGGCTGAGGATATAATGGTAAAGAAAAATGAAAAAATAGTACAGTTATATCTTGAAGATGAGATGAAAAGTGCATACATAGATTATTCTATGTCGGTTATTGTTTCACGAGCGCTTCCAGATGTAAGAGATGGATTAAAACCCGTACACAGAAGGATACTCTATGGTATGTATGATCTTGGCCTGCACTCTAAGAGTGCTTTTAAAAAGTCGGCCCGAATTGTTGGTGATGTACTCGGTAAATACCATCCACACGGAGATTTGTCAGTATATGATGCAATGGTAAGAATGGCACAGCACTTTTCCTATAGATATCCTGTGATTAATGGACAAGGCAATTTTGGTTCTATAGATGGGGATTCTCCTGCAGCTATGAGGTATACAGAAGCAAAATTAACTCCTATTGCTGAAGATATAATCAAGGATATTCAGAAAAACACAGTTGATTTCATGCCAAATTTTGATGAAACCCTACAAGAACCAAAAGTTATGCCTTCTCTTTTTCCAAATCTTATTGTAAATGGAGGATCAGGAATTGCCGTAGGTATGGCCACAAATATACCACCTCATAATCTAGCAGAAGTAATAGATGCTGTCATTGCTTTAATCAATAGACCAGAGATTAAGCTGGAGACCATAATGAAGTATCTCCCTGGACCGGACTTTCCCACGGGTGGTATCATTTATGGCAGGGAAGGTATTTTAGAAGCTTATAGAACTGGAAGGGGAAAAATTTCAGTAAGAGCCAGCGCATCTCTTGAAAAAGGGAAAGGCCATAAGGAGTCAATAATAATATCAGAAATACCATTTCAGGTTAATAAAGCAAAATTAATTACTTTAATTGCACAATTGGTAAAAGACAAGAAAATTGAAGGGATAACAGATCTTCGTGATGAGTCGGACAGAGATGGAATGAGAATTGTCATAGAACTTAAACGAGATACCCAGCCAAAGGTGATATTAAATAGTCTTTATAAACACACCCAAATGCAAAATACCTTTGGTGTTATTATGCTTGCATTAGTAGATGGTAAACCTATGGTTTTGACCTTAAAGGAAACGTTACAAAAATTCATTGACCACCGCCATGAAGTAATAATACGCAGAACCAAATACGAACTTGATAAAGCAGAAAGAAGAGCTCATATTTTAGAAGGATTGAAAATAGCTCTGGATAATATTGATGCCATCATACAATTAATCAAAAAGTCTAGAAATCCCGATACAGCCAAGACAGGACTTATGCGCAAATTTGGTCTCTCTGAGGTTCAAGCAAAAGCAATTCTGGATATGAAACTTCAGCGGTTGACTGGTCTAGAAAGAAAAAAGATTGAAGAGGAGTATTTAGCACTTTTAAAAGGGATAGAGAAATTAAAGTCAATTCTTGCAAGCATAGATAAACAAATGATGGTTATTAAAGATGAATTATATGCAATAAAAGAGAAATATCAGGATGAGAGAAGAACAGAGATAGTTACCACCACAGAGGAATTTTCTTTAGAAGATATGATTGCTGAAGAAGACATGGTAATAACAATTTCTTTATCTGGTTATATTAAACGCTTTCCAGTCTCAGGATATAAGCGCCAGGGGAGGGGAGGAAAAGGAGTTATTGGTACTGGTACCAAGGATGAGGATCCTGTAAAGCATTTTTTTATATCATCCACGCATCACTATATTTTGTTTTTTACAGATAAAGGAAAATGCTACTGGTTAAAAGTACATGAGATACCCAAGGCAGGGCGAGCTTCCAGGGGAAGATCTATTGTTAATTTATTATCAGTGGAGAAAGATGAGAGAATAAAAGCAGTGGTACCTGTAAAGGTTTTTGATGATAAGAGATTTTTATTTATGGCAACTAAGAATGGTTTAGTTAAAAAGACTAATCTTGATGCTTTCAGTAATCCCAGAAGAGGTGGTATCAATGCTATTACAATCAGGGAAGGAGATGAATTAATAGAAGCATGTATTACCAGCGGATCTTATGATATTGTCTTGGGTACAAAAGAGGGAATGGCCATCCGTTTTAATGAAACAGAAGTAAGACCCATGGGAAGAACAGCTTCCGGAGTAAGAGGCATAAAATTGGGAAAAGATGACAGAGTTATTGGTATGGTTGTTATAAAAAAGGATTGTTCTCTTTTGGTTATTACTGAAAAAGGATTTGGTAAGAGGTCTAAAATTTCTGACTATCGTGTTTCAAAGCATCGAGGAGGGAAAGGTATAATAACACTTCACTCTACCCCGAGGGTAGGAAAACTTGTCTCGATTATGGATGTACAGGATACAGATGATATATTAATGGTTACTAACAAAGGAAAAATTATTAGGCAAAGTGTTAGAAATATTAGAATCGTAGGAAGAAATACTCAAGGGGTAAGACTTATTAAATTAAATACAGAAGATAAGGTTGCAGGTGTTGACAGGACAGTTCGGGAAGAAGATAAAGAAAGAGAAGAGAAAGAAGAAGTGAACGAAAAGTCCAATCAGTAAATAGTTACAGGAAATATATTCAACCGGAAAAAAATATATCAATTAATAGATGATTAACTAAAATAAGTTTATATGCATAACAAAGGATTTGAAATAGTCGATCATACTGCAGACATTGGAATAAAAGTATGGGCCAAGCAGTTATCAGACCTCTTTACTGAAGCAGCCAGAGGTATGATGTTCATTATTATGGATAGAGAAATTATTCAAGCAAAAAAAAGAAAAAAAATAAAGGTGGAAGCTGAAAGTAGAGAGGAGCTGTTTTTAAAATGGTTAAAGGAGATATTATATGTTATTGAAAAGGACGGCGTTGTATTTTCAGAATTTCAAATTGAAAATGATAATCTTTCCTATTGTTATGATTTTAAATACTTTATACAGGCCAAATTAAAAGGAGAGAAATTAAATCCTACAAGGCATGGTATTTGCACTGAAATTAAGGCAGTCACGCGGCATAATTTCTTCTTAAAAAGAGAAGAGAATATATGGAAAACATTTGTCCTTTTTGACATATAAAGGAGTTATTAAATGTGGGAAGAAGAAACAGTTGTTTTGATCACGACCTTAACAAAAAGATTACTCGATGACAAAGAAGAAGTAAAATATCGGAAAATTGTAGAAGACAAAGATTTACCAAAGCACATCAAAAAGTTTTTTAAAAATAGAGTTAAGCGTTATTTCCAGGAAGAAACACCACTTGAATTTAAATCAACTCCTCATTTTAAGTTAAACACAGACAATATAAAAGAATATAAAGATAAATTAATTACTATTTTTTGGGAAGGTGCTATTTTCCCCAAAGAAGAGGTTGAAGAAATACTAAAGGAAGCCCTGACTATCAGACTTAATTATCTTATAAAACCAATAGATACTATACGTAGATTGCTTTTTGGGGATCGGGATAATATTTCTCTTGATGAAATGGATCAAATATTGACCTCTTTCAAAACTATACTCCCCTATGCCGAGATTATTATCAAAGAGTGCGGTAGACAAGGGAAATCATTAGTGGATAAAAATATCTTCAGTAATATAGCGACTGAACAGTTGCAGAATGTATATAAAGATGATACGGTTAAAACTGTGTTAAGGGATTTTTCTGTATTAACCGATTTTCTTTCAGAAATAAAAGGAGAAGAAATTAATTATGTGGAAGGAAAAGCTCTTCAGGAGTTTTTTGCAGACAGAAATTTATGGGGATTTAGAAGGGCACTAGATGTAGAGATGAAAATTGATGGAAAGGTTTTTTCTGCAGATAATCTAGAGATTGTTATAAAACGATATATTGAGTTAAAAAATGAATTTGAAGTATCTCACGCGCTAGATACTCAGGAAGAAGAGTTACCATTAAAAGAAGAAGACGAAAAAGAAAATATTCAACAAAAAACTGTAGAAGAAGAGGATAAGACAAACATTCCTATAGAAGAAGAAATTTTAGAAGATATACAAAGAAATAATAGTACCACAGAAACACTTAATTGGGAATTGGAAGAGATTACAGAAAAGAGTAAAAATCAAGCTAAAGGAGAGAAAGAAAAGGTTGATACAACCAAAAAAGAAAGAAAAAAGAATAAGCATATGCGTATAATTAGACGGGATGAGGATAGTGAAAGAGGAGAAGAGGAAGACAAGGAGAAAGGTGTAAAAAAGGAAATTGAGAAGTTAGATTTAGGATTAAGGGATTTAATTGATACTAAAATGGAGAGAGGATTTATAAAGAAGCTTTTTGATAACAATTCCAAAGCTTATGAGGATGTGATTGAAAAGTTGAATAAAGTTGAAAGTTGGCGGGAAGCAAAAGTGTTAATAGATAATGAATTATTTAAAAGAGATGTTGATCCATTTTCAAGAGAGGCAATAAAGTTGGTTGATCTTGTTTATGGAATTTTTTATCCTGAAGAAGGTGTAGGAGGAAAATAAAGTGATTAAAAAATGTATTTTAATATCTTTACTTTTATTATTTATTTTAAATCTTGGGGCTCAATTTAATAATGAAAAAAAGGGAATAGTCACCTATACAGATGGAACTGTAAAAAAAAGGAATGAGGAGGCAGATTTATGGAGAGACGCACCCATTAATACGGATGTTCTTTCCGGAGACAAGGTGAGAACATATATAAAATCCAGAGCAGAAATAGATTTAGCAAATCTTGATATCATAAGGCTGGCACCTAAGACAATAATTGATATATTAAGACTTTATGAAGAGACAAAGGATAAAAAAGCGCAGACAAAGATAAAGCTTAATACAGGAGAGATCTGGGCATCAGTACATGATGTAGAGATGGATACAGAATTTGATATATCTGCCCCTGTAGGAGCAGCTGCTATTACTGGTACTGTATTACGAATGAAAGTTGATCAGGATTCAACTGCCCAGCTTAAAGTGTATAAAGGTGAAGTAAAGATAACAACTGTACCTGAAAAAACAGGGATTAAACCTAAACCAATACAAGCACTCAAAAAACCACATCAAGTAGAAGGACCAACTGAAATGGCACCTCCACATGAGGTTACTTTAGAAGAGTGGGTTTATATAGTAAAGTCAATGCAGCAGATCACTTTCAACAAACAAGGAAAAATTTTAAGTATAGGAAATTTTAAGTTAAGTGATAAAGAAGAGAAAACTTCTTGGGTTATATGGAATACTAAAAGAGATAGTTTAAGAGCAGGGAGATTGAAAGACTAGAACAGATAATAAGTAATAGATTATTATACCTGAAAAATTAAAAAGGTAGGATTACCCCCGAAGGATTTTAACTTTCGGGGGTTTTGATATTGAAGCGAACAAAGGATTAGAAAAATTAGTATTTGTACTAACATTTTTTATGCTTCATAAAAATATAATATTTCGAAAAATATATTAACAGATGTTTCAATAATAAAACAGAGCAAAACAAATAACTGAAAAAAGGTTAGGATTGTTAAAGATTCAAATATTAGATCCATATCTAAAAAGGGGTCCAATCATCAGAACCCCTTTTCAAGGAGATTTAATTATAGCAGTAAACAGTAATATTAC
The DNA here is from genome assembly GCA_964442615.1 of uncultured bacterium. Lineage (GTDB taxonomy): Bacteria > Zhuqueibacterota > QNDG01 > QNDG01 > CAYUAG01 > CAYUAG01. Next base: position 10,324 of record CAYUAG010000051.1, on the reverse strand, counting down.
AGCCCATGAATTTTCATGCTGATGATTATATCAGGAGTAAGTTTTTTCCCTCGTTCCTTGTACACTCGCTTGGCGAAATCGATATATTCATTGTCCACACCGTGAATTTTAAAAGCTATCAGTTTGTCTAGAGAGATATCTTGAAATCCAGCTGCATGCACATCGCGGATGAATTGTAAATTTAGATCGTGGATGTTCAGCGCTACGAGATTATCCGGTGAAACATTATCATAACCTAATTTCTTTAAGCCTAGAGCATAGGTCGGCTCCACATCGTGAATACTGAAACTCACCAGACGGGATAAAGGTAGGTTTTTGTAGCCCATATTATGAAACTGTTTGATATAATCAGCGGTAACATCGTGGATATTTAATTCGATGACTTTGGAAAGATCGATGGTATCGTATCCTAATTCCTGCAGAGTACGGATGAAATCCAGTTCTACATCGTGTATTTTGCAGGTAATGAGCTTTTGCAGGGGTATATGGTTGAATTTTAGTTGTTTTAGTCCCTTAATATAATCCACAGAAACATCATGGATATTTAGGGCTATTAAATCTGTTGGTGAAACATTATGATATCCCAAATCCTGCAATGTCTTGATGAAGTCAATCTCTACGTCGTGTATTTTCATAGATACCAGCTCCTTTGGAGTAATGTCCTGGTAGTCCAAATCACGAAGCGCTTGGATGTAATGAATTTCTACATCATGGATTTGAAAATCGATGAGTTGCTTCAAGGAAAGTTCTTTGAATCCAAGGGTTACGACTGAACGGATATAATCCAGGGTTACGTCATGAATCTGAAGGGAAATGAGTTCAGAGGGGGAGACATCTTGGTAACCCATTTTTTTCAGCTGTTGGATGTAATTGGGTTCCACATCGTGAATCCGGAAACTGACCAGCTTGGAAATGGAGATGTCTCTGTACCCCATCTCGTGGATTTCCCGAATAAAGGGAATTGTTACATCGTGAATTACCATGGAGATGAGATGCGTGGTGTTCAGATCTGTATATCCCAGGTCTTCCAGATCCTTGATGAACTGTTTGTTCACATCCTGCAGACAGAGATGGAGCATGTTCTCGTCAGACAGGTCCGAGAATCCCTTTCTGTTGAGATAACGGATGAATTCATCATTTACTTTGAAAGAGAAGTCCCCTCTTCCTCTGTTGTTTTTAAATTCTCCATGAAAGGAGATAGTACCGGCGTTCCGGGTGAGGTGAAAAGTATGCTCACGTTCCATTTGCAGGCCGGAGAGTTCGTTTTGTTTTACCCGGAAGGAGGTGTTCCACTCTTTCCATTCAGCACCATTCCCTAGGATGATCAGCTTCATGCGAACTCCATTTTCATCTAAATGGGCAATCCAGTCACCGTCCAATTTTTCCCCCTCACTTCCTGTTACTGGAATGGAAAGTATAAAGGTACAACTAAGAAGTAGTGTGATTATGTGTATAGGTTTCATAATGATTCTCCTTAAAAAAATTTTTTTTGTTTTACAGCGCTGTGTTCTACTAGTAAAACAGGGAATGCTTGAAATGGTTGCATGTGTAGGGATAAAGAATATAGGAAAAAGATGAAATCTACAGGATCAACGGGTGCGGAGGTAGATGTTGCCGTTAAGGGTTTTGACTAGAATTTCCGGTCCACCCCCGGAGAGGGTGCCATGTGTCCATTGATCCAGTGTCACTTTGATCCCGCCTGTAGCACTACGTTTCTTGATAGTGGCAGGACGTTTTTCGATCACCAGAGGAAGATCAGTGTAAATATCTCCGTAGTCGGATTTTATTTTAAAGGATGCTGGCATACCTACTGGAAAAGTCAAATCGATTTTCCCTTCCACAGAAGTGAATGCCATAGGCATGTCTGGAGTGACCTGATTAAAGCGAACCAGAATATCCCCGTCCACGGTTGACATCACTCCAGAGCCGACTACATCCGTAACCTGTATATCCCCATTAACATTGTTGATATCCATTTCACCATCTACCTGGGAGACGGTAATTATTCCGTTGTCTACATTATGCAGGTTAAGGTCAAACTGTCGTGGGACCTTGATTTTCATATCAATAGTACGCCGGTAAGAATCGGTCTTTACAGTAACCACATTGTTATGCTCCACAGCGCTGAGTTTGATGGCAGCATTCGGGATCAGGTGCAGAGAGCTGTCTGCTTTCAGGGAGTGATACCAGGCGTGTACAATAACCACCTTCCCCTTGTATCCGGTGACTTCGATGGAACCCTTATAGTGGTTTACATGTAACAGTCCAGGCTCTCCGGGAGCGGATAAAGGTATAATGATCTGCTCTGTTGCTGCGGGATTACCGATAGAAACTGGAGCAATGACCAGGCCAATATATACAAAGATTAATGATTGTATAATGTTTTTTATATCCATATTTTTATCCTTACAATAGTTGAATCAGGTCTTGCAAACGGTCACGAACCGCATAGTTGAGATCTTTTTTTTTCAGCAGCTTCCGGAACTGATCAGCAGCTCGTGGTTCCTGCAAAGAGACCATTATATCAGCTAGGGAAAGCTGTACCAGGGGAGAATTTTGCTGAGGAATGGAGGCGATGAGGCCCTGGCGTACATCTGGATCTTCAGCGAATTGGGCAAGAGTTTCCACAGCAACTAGTCGGACATTGGTATTAGGATCAGAATTCAATGTTTTCACTATAGCTGCGATGACTGCTGGATGAATGTTTTGGGAATTTTTTATTAGATGCACTGCCTTTATACGTTCGATGGGGGAAGGACGGTCCAGCATGTTAAGTATCATCATTTCTTTTATCTGGTGGATTTCCTGGGTCAAGGATTCTATTCGATCTGCATACCGGGCCGAACGTAAAAGACCATATCCTGCCAGACTGACCAATAGAACAGCTGCAGCTGGCATTAAAATACGTTGCCTTAATCCAGGACCGTGGAATCCGGCAAGCTTGGTTTTTTTATGGGTAAACAGAGACTTCTCTGTTTCCGCTGTTTCAGACAGGGAATTCATCCATTGGTAGAATCGAGTGGTCATTTGTTCCCGGGGTTCCGGTACCGATATATGGTCGAGATCCACATACAGCTTCTTGATTTTTTTTAAATATTCTTTATTGTATCCTGCCTTATACAGCTGTTCTTTGATCTTTTGTTTGTTATCTGGAGGGAAATCATCTTTTAGATAGGCAAGAAGAAGTTTTTCGATATGGGTAGGTTTCATGATTATTCTCCTTCATACTGATCTATGATTGCTTTTAATTTATGAATGGCCCGAAAAACCCGGGCCTTAACAGTACCTTCTGCACAACCTAAGATATCTCCAATCTCTTTGTATTTAAGTTCCTGATATTTTTGCAGGATGATGATGTCCCGGTCTTCAGGACTGAGCTCTCCCAGGGCCTGCTTAAGCAACGTAATTTTTTCGTTATGGATACATTGTTCATGGGGAGTTTGCTCCTGAGTAATCGGTACATTTTGCGTTTCTGTCCACTGATACCTGTTGTTTTTTTGAAAATGATCTATCATTTCATTTCGGGCGATACGGTACATCCAGCTGGTGAATTTACCATATCCCTTGAATCCCTTTCGATACTTTAAAATTCGAAAAAAAACATTTTGTACCAAATCTTCACTAATGTCTTGGCTGCCTAGGTTCCGGTAGAAATAGGAAAACAGGGGCTTTTTATACCGTTCGAAAAGAATGGCCAGTTTCCGGTATTCCCCGGATTTCACCCTGGTCATAATATCGTTATCGGAAAATGGTTCAGCAGGCAAGTGTTTATCCTCATTCTATCATTTCACTTCTCGATGTCTAGTCATACTGTCCCATTAGTATAACCGTTTTTTTCTCATTTCGTTGCATTAAAATATTTAGAGTTGCATGATTACATGTAAGCAACACAAAGACAATACAGAATAAAGGATATATTTTAGTTTCATGGTATACCTCGATTTTAATAAGTTTTTATTTAAAAGAGTTAGGTATTCTGAGCAATGGTGTAGCAGTTCCCATCAATTATATTCTCTAAATAAATAAGAATAAATATTTTTATAGATAACAATGGTAATAATAAATGCATCTTTCAAATGTTGTATGCAACTTTATAATTTCTCAATAGGGTTTGAGAAATATATCGTATCCCGGTTTATGAATACAAAAAAAGATAGTATTTGAAAGTAGTAAAACTGAAAGATAATGTCAAGAAAGGAAGCATGTATATTTAGGTATTGACAATTTTTAATCATTCGTGTATATTTAAAATATATAATGATTGTAAAAGGAAAAAATTTCTAATCTTTAAGCAATATATGGTTTAAATTAAAACGTTTTGACATCACCCTATTTCATGAAGGGAGAATAGTATGAAGAAATTAATATTTTTTATTTTAGTTTCATTAATTCCAATACAGATGACTGCACAGCCAGAAGGTATCAATCAAAAAAAGATTGACTTATATGTTACAAAAGCAATGCAAGAATTTGAAGTTCCGGGGATAAGTATTGCTGTAGTAAAAGATGGAGAAGTAGTTTTTACCAAGGGATATGGAGTTTTAGAAAAAGGAAAATCGAAAAAAGTGGATTCCCAAACCTTGTTTGCCATTGCTTCCAACACCAAAGCATTTACTGCAACCTGCTTAGCCCTTTTGAAAGAAGAGGGTGAAATTAAATGGGAGGATAAGGTCATTGATCACCTTCCCTGGTTCCGGCTCTCCCAACCGTATGTCACCCATGAATTTACAGTCAAAGACCTGCTTGTACACCGCAGTGGTCTTGGTTTAGGTGCAGGTGATCTTTTATGGTGGCCACCTTCAACATATACCCAGGATGAGATAGTAAGACGGTTAAGGTATATTCCCCTTAAAACAAGCTTTCGCAGTACTTATGCCTATGACAATGTACTTTATCTGGTAGCAGGAAAGGTAATTGAGGCCAAAAGTGGACTTTCTTGGGAAGAGTTCGTGCAACAGAAAATTTTATACCCTATTGGAATGATATCAAGTACAGTCCACGGAGTTCATTTTACTCAGAAAGATAATGTAGCTGCACCACATGCTCGCATAAATGGAAAGATAGTAACAGTAGAACCTTTTTTAAAAAAGAATATTGGCCCTGCAGGAGGGATAATGTCAAATGCAGAGGATATGGCACAGTGGATGATTACCCAACTGGATTCGGGACGAGTAAAAAAGGGGAAAAGACTTTTTTCAAAAGAGACAACCAAAGAGTTGTGGTCTATAGTTACTCCTATACCAATAGGTTCAATACCTTTAAATTTTAAATCAATACAACCAAATTTTTCCGGATATGCTCTTGGTTTTGGGATTCGTGACTACAGAGGTTACAAGATAGTTACTCACACTGGAGGATTGCCGGGGTATGTATCCCGTTTAACGATGCTTCCGGAGAAAGAGATTGGTATTATAGTACTTACCAATCAGGAATCGGGAGCTGCCTTTAACTCTATTACTTATTATATTCTTGATCAGTATTTGCATGTATCCGATACACCCTGGATAGAAGTATATAAAAATATTACATTGCAGAGGGATTCTATGGTGCAATCCATGGTTACATCAGCGGCTCATTCCCGAAATGCAGATTCTACACCATCACTTGCACTTGAGAAATACACTGGTACTTATCAGGATGTATGGTATGGCAACATCATTATTACTAAAGAAAAGGAAAATTTGGCAATCAGTTTTTCCAAAACACCTGATCTGACAGGTAACTTAGAACATTGGCAGTATGATACCTTCATAGTTCGTTGGCATAACCGGGAGCTTCGGGCTGATGCTTATATAACCTTTACCTTAAATCCAGATGGTACAATTGATCATGCTACAATGAGGCCTGTTTCTCCAGCCACTGATTTTAGTTTCGATTTTCAGGATTTACTTCTTAAACCGTTTGTTCAGGGGAAAGATCATAGGTAAATGTTGACAAGTTCCTTTAAAAATGTTATATTTAAAAGTTTAATTTTTAAATATATGGATTTTAAATTACCAATATAGAGGTTACTGTATGGCTTCAACATCTGAATTTAGGAATGGTTTGATCCTCAGGATTGACAGGGAGTTATTTTCAATAGTGGAATTTCAGCATGTAAAACCCGGCAAAGGAGGAGCCTTTGTTCGGACAAAATTAAAAAATTTAAGGACAGGCCAGGTACTTGATAAAACCTATCGTTCTGGAGAAAAGGTGGAAGCTGTAAGGGTGGAACGTAGAACTATGCAGTTCTTATATAAACAGGGGGAAGAGCAGTTTGTTTTTATGAATACTGATACCTATGAACAGATTATTATTTCAAAAGAGGTCATTGGAAAAGCTGCTGATTATCTTATAGAAGGTATAGAAGTAGATATTTTATTTGATGGTAAAGAACCTATTAACCTACAACTTCCCATTTTTGTTGAATTAAAAATTACCAAAACCGAGCCAGGAATTAAGGGGAATACTGCTTCTGGTGGAACAAAACCAGCATGGCTGGAAACAGGGAAGCTAATACAAGTACCTCTTTTTATTGAACAGGGTGAAAAAGTAAAAGTTGATACCCGGCGTGATGAATATATTGAAAGGGTAAAATAAAAGAGAACATTCCGATAGGGAGGGAATATGGATATCTCTGAAATAAAGCGATTGGTAAAATTAGTTGAGCAGCATGATATCGAAGAATTAAAAATTGAAGAAAAGGATTTTAAAATTAGCATAACCAAAGGAAAAACAATTAGTAACTTACAGCATATTCAGGTTCCTATTATTCCACAGACCCAGGTTGGTTCTACAAATGTAAAATCTTTTCCACACCAACATACAGAGGCAACCATTCAAGAAGTTTCCCCAGAGAAAAACAAGGATGAAAAGGTGGTTGAAATATGTGCCCCTATGGTTGGCACTTTTTACAGAGCTCCTTCTCCTGATTCGGATCCTTATGTACATGTTGGAGATCGTATTAAGTCAGGGACAGTTCTGTGTATAATTGAGGCTATGAAACTTATGAATGAATTAGAGGCCGAGATATCAGGTGAGATTATTGAAATTTTGGTAGAAAATGGTCAGCCAATTGAATACAATCAACCTTTATTTTTAGTAAAAAAAGAATAGGATAATAATTTGATAAACAAGGTTTTAATTGCTAACAGAGGAGAAATTGCATTACGTATTATCCGTGCCTGCAAGGAGTTGGGAATAGATACTGTAGCTGTATACTCAGAAGCGGATAAGGAGTCGCTGCATGTACGTTTTGCTGATGAAGCTATATGTATTGGCCCACCTCCTGCTTCAGAAAGCTATCTTAATATGCCTCGTTTAATCAGTGCAGCAGAGATCAGTAATGCAGATAGTATTCATCCAGGATATGGATTTTTAGCTGAAAATGCTGATTTTTCCGAAATGTGCGAATCATCTGATATTACTTTTATTGGTCCTACAGCTAAAATGATATCGAATATGGGTGATAAGATTTTTGCTAAAAAGGTCATGCAAAAAGCAGGTGTGCCTGTTATTCCTGGAAGTGAAGGAGCCATAAAAGACAAGGATGAGGCAATTTCACTTGCCAAGGATATTGTTTATCCTGTAATAATTAAAGCAGCTGCAGGTGGAGGTGGCAAGGGGATGCGAATTATCAGAGATGATAAAGAGATGGCACATGCCTTTAATATGGCACGATCTGAGGCAAAGGCTGCTTTTGGCAATCCCGATCTTTATATGGAGAAGTATTTTGAAAGTCCCAGACATATTGAGGTTCAACTGCTTGGGGATGGAAAAGGAAAGGTTGTGGCTCTGGGGGAGCGAGAATGTTCTATTCAGAGAAAACATCAGAAATTAATCGAGGAATCACCCTCACCCATAGTTAACGTTTCCATTCGGCAACAACTTACCAAGGCGGCTGTATCTGGTGCAGAATCTGTTGGTTACAGAAGTGCCGGAACCATAGAATTTCTCATGGATCAAAATAAGAATTTTTATTTTATGGAAATGAATACCCGGATTCAGGTAGAACATCCTGTTACTGAGATGGTTTATAATATTGATTTGCTAAAAGAGCAAATGAGGGTTGCAGCTGAAGGAAATTTAAATTCTTTGAATCTTTCCCAGGGACCCCAGGGACATGCTATTGAGTGCCGCATTAATGCTGAGGATCCGTTTAATAATTTTCTTCCCAGACCAGGAATAATTACTTCCTTTCATGAACCTGGTGGAATGGGAGTAAGAGTTGATACCCATGCATATGCACAATATAAGATTCCTTCATATTATGATTCCTTACTTGCAAAATTGATTACATATGGCATTAACAGAGAAGAAGCCATAAGTAGAATGAAGAGAAGCTTGGAAGAGTTTATCATTGAAGGTATTCCCACAACCATACCTTTTCACAAACAAGTAATGCATGATGAAAATTTTGTTAAAGGTAACATAGATACTCATTTTATAGATAATTTTAAACTAGAACCAGAACAAAAAGAATAGGTGAAAAAGATGAATATTCCAGAAAATCTAAAGTACACAAAAGAACATGAATGGATACACATCGATGGCGACCAGGTAACTGTAGGTATTACAGATTATGCTCAGGGAGAACTTGGTGATATAGTGTATGTAGAATTACCTCAACCTGGTGATTCTACTACCCAGTTTGAACCATGTGCTAATATCGAAGCGGTTAAGGCTGTTTCAGATTTTTATGCACCAGTTTCAGGAGAAGTAATTGATATAAACGGAGAATTAGAGTCGAATCCTCAATTAGTAAATGAAGATCCTTATGGAAAAGGATGGTTTTTAAAAATTAAACTATCTAATAAAGATGAAATTGAAAATCTTTTATCTACTGAAGATTATAAAAAACTTATTGGTTGATTTCATAATAGCAGATAGTTAGAAGTTAGAAATTAGTTATTTGAACTTAAGAAAATATGCAATCCACTAATATCTCCCCTTTTTTCTAAAATCTAACTTCTTTTACTAAAATATTTTTTAAATAAAAATTAATTCTATTACCATGTATCATCCAACTATAGAAAAATGGGAAACAAAGCTAAAGCAGGTTCTTGATTGGTTAGATGATTTTTTAGAGGATAGATATGGAAAACACTATTCTCTGCATCCTGCCAGACGTGAAAGAGGAACAACAACAAATAAATCTCATGATGGTTTGTTTGATATTGTATCAAGTTTTTCAACAGGGAAAGGATCAGAATATGGAAGAGGTTATATTGTTGATATCAATATGGTTACTCTGGATAATGTCCCAAAGCAGGTTTGTATGGAAATTAATGATATGGTAATAAAACAACTTCGCAGTAAATTACCTGACGCTTTTCCGGGAAGGAACCTGGAAATACACATGGATGGAAATGTAATTAAAATTCATGGAGACCTAAGTCTTGGAGAAGTCTGATAAAGATTATTTATCTAGAAAAATTGAAAACTGGATTAATCATAATGAGATGACTGTTTTTTTAATGCTGCTCTTACTTTTTTCTATTATTGAAATACGTATTATTAATGAGATCCATATCATCCATTATAATTTTGAAAGACTTGTTAAAGTCGGTGAAGGTGTTTTAAGGGGCATGCCTTCCTACCGAGCTTTTCAGAATCGTCTTTTAGGATCAATCATAGTACAAGGTATAGCTGTTATTACAGGATTATCTTTTAAAACCTCATGTAAATTTTTTATCTATGGGATATTATTTTTTGCTAACTACCTTTCATTTTTTCTTTTTTATGATTTAACTCAAAACAGAAAAGCGGCTTTAAAATATACATTTTATTTTATAGTTATTTTTATTGCCATGCAGCATTATAAATATATTATTCTTTTTGATTTTCCCGAAATTATCATTGCACTTTTATTTTCCTACGGTGTATTTAAAAAAAAGGAGCTTTTTTATTTTCTACCGGTCTTTCTCGTCGGTATTGTTAACAAAGAATCTGCTATTTTTATTGCTTTATGGCTTATTATCAATCAAACCTTACTAATCCATAGATTTCCTTTTATAAAAATAAAAAATAAATTAACCTTTTTTACTGGATGGTTACTCGCTATTATTGGTATTTTATATACCAAACTATCTCGAGATATTCTTTTTAAAAAATCAATTATTAATGAAGTTGGTGATGACCCTACCCATAAAATATATGGAAATCATATCAGACTGATTGATAATGTAAAAGAACTTTTTTTTGATAATTTAACAACCACAAATATAGTTGTAACAGTTTTTATTCTGGGATTAATAGGATTTATGATATATTTAAATTTAAGATGTAAAGATAACTATTTTTTACGTATATCTATTCTTGTATTTCTTATGCTATTGAGTAATCT
>CAYUAG010000050.1:0-26913 GCA_964442615.1 uncultured bacterium | reverse complement strand
CAGCATTCGTGACCTTCTTGAAATACGCGTATTTGCTCGACCGCCGCATCAATTTCAGCGGAAACGCCCATTCAAACAACTTGTGAAAAGAAACAGGTTTAGTCTGGAGACGATCTTTTCCTTAACCTTGAGGTGATTTTGCACAACAAGCCGATCACAAAACTACCACAAGCCATTTGACGTTTTTTATGAATAATGCCGGTTAATTGATACCTAGGGCTAAAGTAAAAATAATAATTTACTGATAATCAAATAAAACCATCAGTTGATGTTATTTTAAATATAATACAAATACTTCAATTTGAATACAGCTGCTCTATCACGAACTTTCAAAACTTCTTCTGGCCTATACTGCACTTCATTAATGGCAAGATAAATCCAACTCTTGGGAGAAAAGTTATAGGAAAAAAGCATGCCACCGATTAATTGTTCAATTTGTCCTGATGACCGCAAAAAAAGGTTGTCTAGGTAAATACGCAGGTTCATGTTATTAATAGGATTAGCAGAAATAAACGGTCTGGAATTATAGGTCAGTTCTTCCACTCTTCCTCGGGGATTTCCCTCAATAAAAGCACTTACTGAAGTACCAATCTGCAAAGTCCGACTGATCTGCCAGCTGAAATATGCATTCCACCAGGAATAAAAAGCAAGATAATCCCGGGAAAAATTATAGGTTCTACTATAACCACCATTTAAATTTGCATGCCAGCGGGGATTAATACTAAACCAGGAGGATAGATTAAAAGAATAAGAATTAAAGCTAACATCAAGTTCCTTAGAGCGTGTAAAATCCGTATTTATCTCAAATCCCCAGTTGTTGCGAAACTGCATATTGAAACCTATTAAACCTCCGTAATCGGTGAAGTTATCCACTTTTTCATAATAAAGAATAGGGCCAAAATAAAAAAGAATAGAACGAATATATCCATCCTCAAAATACCAGCGGGGTCCTCCCAGACCAACAAGTTCTGCTGTTCCTTTCCAGGGAACAAATCCTACTTCCTCCACGTCAAAATTGTTCCCCACATATCGACCCCGTACTCCTAAAATCAAATTTTCCTTTACCACTGTTAATCCTGCTGATCCGGCAAAATCTCCCTGATCATCCCGGTAAGAACGAGCCAGCTGATAAGCCAACTGCCATTTGGGCCCTCGAAAAGCTCCATCAATATCAATCACACCATTATCACTCGATTCAGAATGTTTGCCCACAAACAGCAAACCAATCGAGGAATTCCCTATAATCTGCCGTTTCAGACGGATTGAACCGAACATAGCCTGATCTTCTTTAAAAGTTGTATCATCCACCGTATATCTACTATCTCCAGTTACTGCCAGAAAACTGCCATACTCCCATTCTTGGATGCGGCCAAATGTTTTTGCTCCTGCCCAGAGAGGTACTTCACTCCCATCAGAAAGTTTTCTGCCAATCCGTCGGGAATAGAAAAGTTCCATGGGACGGTAGAATCCCATATTCCGTTGTCGTCCTGAAGCCATAAATATTTCATTTCCTTCAGTAAAAAAAGGCCGTCTTTCATCATAGTAGGTTTCGTATCGGCTAATGTTAAATTCATAAGGATCTGCTTCTATTTGAGCAAAATCAGGATTGGCTGCAGCCTGGAAAGTCAGTTTGGGTGAGGGATTGTAAAGCACATCTATACCAATATTCGGTTTCATATCATAGCTGCCGTCAGGCTGATAATCTGCCTTAGCTATACCAACCGGATAGAGTTCTAAATGCATTCCTCGGACTGTAGGGCGAAATCCATTGAAAACCAGCTTACCGAATTTGGAAATACGTTGACCAACGCTTTCTTCATAGGGACACCAGTATAAATCCTCATTATTTTCAGCGATCCACCGATCAAAGTCCAGACCCCAATGGAGAAGATCATCATTGTACTGAAGAGACTTATAGGGTATTTCCATCTCCACGACATACCCCCAATCATAAACTTTGGCCTCTGCAAACCAGATACCATCCCAGGAGTAATCCCGGTTACGGGCATCATCTATAAGACGGCAGTCACTGCGTACTCCCGAAGCTGATACTGCAAATTTATAGGCAGTACGACTATTTCCAAATGTATCCAGCATCAATGAACAGTTGTCACCGTTGATATTATCCAGAGTCCCTTTATAAGATTGAATATGACTGCGGTTATCATAGCAGACCATAAGGCAATAGAGTGATTTCTTGGTTGTTAAAATACGGGAAACAGTTCTCCGGGAGGGCTCTTTGCCGTAATAAGGTGTTAATTGAAAATAATCAACAGCAGAATCGGCTCTGCTCCAGCAGGGATCAATAATACCGTCTATTACCGGTGGTGAAAGTGAAGTTTTGATATTCATCACTTTATCAGCATTATTGGCAAATAGAAATCCGTAAAAACATAGAACTAAAATAATTAATCTTTTCATAATTACACTACCTTAATCTTATTTATATAAATTATCAAGCAGACTCATTTATAATGACTATACGTATTTTCTAAATTTATTGTTTCCGTAATCTATAGTTCGTGGACATAACTATAGATTACTAAAAAATTAATTTCAATTTATTTTTAAATATTTTTCACATTTCATTAATAAGGACTTGCTTTAACTAAAAAAGTTACATCAATTTAAAAATAAAAACTATTTAAAAAAAATTATAAAAAAATAAAAAATATAAAAATTTTCCTTTTTTGGGGTGAGCATAAAAAATAAAATGTAAGTGTTAAAATTTTTCTGATAAAAAATAAAAAATATTTGATCACACCTGTCCACGGCAGACAGAAAAATCACAGAAAAAAACTTGCCATCTCAGGGATTAATTTTTAATATTATAATATAATAAAAAAATAAAATAAATTATGGAAAAAATTTTCTGAGACTACTCCTAATACCTTTTTTTACGATCTGAGAATAATTGCTCTAGGTCTCCTCCAGGATTTCATCCCTGCAAAAAACATTTTTATTTTTCTTTTTCTCTTTTTAAAAGAATAAGTGAAATATCATCCCGGTAGCGTTTTTCTCCTTTGAAGCGCTCAATAGTAGAAAGAATGGATTTCCCCATTTCTTTAGATGAAAGATGGGCATTATCCTTTAAAGTCTGAAATAATCTTTCTATACCAAATAATTCTTCCTTCTCATTCATGGTCTCAGTAATTCCATCTGAATAAATAAAAAAACAATCTCCTGGATTAAGTTTAATTGACTCTTCTTTATAAACCGCATTATTTGTAAGTCCCAGGGCTTGACCACCCATACTGGTTTCTTCTATTTTACTATTCTGAATATGAACAGGTGGTAAATGGCCAGCATTGATAAATTCTATATTCCCGGAATCTGGCCTTAAATTTAAATAAAGTAGTGAGACAAAACGCTGAGGAATGCCATCCCTGTATAATATCCTGTTTGTTTGCTTAGCAAGTTTCTCCAGAGATTTAAATAAAGGAGCAATTGCACGTAAAGTGGCTTGTAACTTTGCTGCAATAAGAGCAGCACCTAATCCTTTGCCTGCTACATCCCCAAGAGCAAAAGCCCAGGTGGTAGAGTCGAAACGTATATAGTCGATTATATCACCGCCAATTTCATTTGCAGGACAGGTATAAAGCCATATATCCCAACCGCTTACTTTAGGACTTTTGTTAGGCATAAGAGCAGTTTGTACAGCTCTTCCAACTGCAAGTTCATTTCTGGCCAGCAGTTTGTCTTTAAGCTCAAGCAACAGAATTATTAAAAGCAGCAGAAAACCTAAAAAATTAAAATTTATATTTACCTGTGCTTCTTCTAAATTAAATTGAGTAGTTTGAAAGGAGAGGAATATGCTTATGACTAACAGTATACGACGCATAGGTGTCAACTTGAAAAAAAGACTTTTCAATATCCACCAGGAAACTATAAAAAAACGTCTTACTTTTCCCTTTTTTTTAAGTTTATCACGTGCCTTTTTATCAAGGTAAAAATCATATATATCTCTAAAGTCCTGTTTTAGAGTTTTCAGGTTGGCTTTATGCAAATCGTCCCAAAGTGTCTTCCCGATTCTGGGATCGTTACTTTTAAAATTATGATTGGTCATTACTATTTAAATAAACAAATAATCTGATTTTTACAAGAAAAAAATTCATCAATAACAAAAATACGATGCATCACTATGAGGTTTTTTTTAAAAAAACATCCCTCTCTTGCTTAGAAAGGGATTAAGAAATAAATAAGAAAAAAAATTAAATCAGTTCACTTCTATGATTCGAAGAAATAGGTGGAAACTGCTTGAAATTATTATACATCTTTTTCTATTCTATTTTAAAACAGTCCCCACTTACCTGATTATATTTTATCTTTCAATGTAATTTACTAACGCTACTCAAAACAACATCAAAAAACAATGCCTTACCATTTCATCCAATCTTGCTCTCCCAGAAGCTCCTCCAATCTCTCTGCTACAATTTTATCCTTATTTTGTTTTCTTTTTCTATTATTCTCTTTTGCTTCAGCAAGTCTTTTTTCCAGCCGCTCAATCTCTTTTTCCCGATTGCTCTGACGAATGTCAAAAATTTCTTTCAAAAGTTCTACAATCTGATTTTTAAGATTCTCCTTTTCAGATACATTTTCTGTACTTTTATACTGATCTACAAATTTTTTACATTCTATATCAAGTTCCCTCTTCTCCTTCATTTTCTCATACTGCTCAGAGTCCCTCTCCTTCAAGCTCTCCATATATTGCATTTCCCGGTAAGCTTTTAAAAGTAATCTATTGTATACTTCAACCCTTGTCTGCTTTAAATCCAACAATTTTTGATATCTCTCTTCCGGATAAGTACTTTTAATATGCTTAAGTACTAGCTCCTCTTGCATCGGAGTTAACTTTTGTATATCACGTATATTCATCAACTGTCTATTTCTGACATTTTGTGGTCTTTCCTGAGCATTAACAAAACTAAATACACTCATAATTAAAATTAAAAAAACAACAGATACAACTTTGTACTTCATGACCATACCTCCAATTTATATTTCATTAATATATTTTATACTTTCTCGTATAGTATTTATTTCCTTCATTAAGGGTGACGTCCAATCATCATCTGTGATTATCTCATCCTCACTATCAATTGATTCTAATTCTGAATATAGATCACTTGATTCAATCCTATCAAGAGCAACTTCAATTTGATTTACCTTAGTAATGAAGTTATCATTCCAGTCCGAAAATGAATTACCTCCAAGATTTGAAAACATTTTCTTATTAAGAGGGCTTAAAAAAATCAATAAAACTAAAGCTGATACTGCTGCTGCAATTCTCAATGGCTTTCTGTATTCAAATAAAGAAAATGAAAACCAACCTGAGATTGAAGATAAGAATCCACTTTTTTCTCTCTGTTGATTAGCACTCTTAATAATATTTTTTGAAATTTTAGAAGAGGGTTGTTCCAGGGGTAATTCTTCTAGTTCTTTCCAGACACTATTGATTCGATCTAATTCAAGCTGACAATACTCGCACTCTTTTACATGTTTTTTAAATACCCTTTTCTCAGAGCCAGTTAATTCTTTAAAATAATATAAATAACATTTTTTTTGTTGTTCACATCGCATCATTTTCCAGACCCTCCCATCTATATTTTCTCACTATTTTTCTTAAATTTTTTACTGCATAATGCATTCTACCCAAAACAGTATTTATTGAACACTCTAATCTCTCTGCTATCTCTTTAAAAGAAAGTTCTGCATAGAGTCTGAAAAGAACAACCTGCTTTTGTTCATCAGGCAGCTCTTCAATAGCTCTTTTTAACTGATCAAGCCCTTCTTCTTTAATAAGTTTCTTTTCTGGATTTATTGCAATTTTGTTCTCCAGCCTATCCATTCCTTTAACACTGAGATTATCATCAACTTCTTTTTTTGAATTATTCCTAAAATGGTCAATGCAATTGTTATGAGCAATCCCAAAAAGCCAGCTACCAAAACTTCCCTGTTCTTCATACTTCTCCAGCCCCTTAATTACCTTAATCCAAGTTTTCTGAAAAACATCTTCAGCTGTCTGCTGATTATGGGTATATCTAAGAATATAGGAAAATAACGGTTTTTCATACTTTTTATACAATATATCGAATCCTTTATTATTACCTGCTAAAAAAGATTTTATCCAAATATGGTCTTGTTTGATATCAATTCTCATAATTCACCTCAATAAACGAAATTTTTTATAATTTATTGTATATTTTCTTAAAATTCAAATCTTAACATTTGACAAAATAAAAATTAATAATTACATTATTTTAAACATTTATTTACAATAACTATTAATTTTCTATGAAAAAGGAGTAACCATGAAAACAAGAACAGTATTAGGTACAGTGATGCTATTACTGATTATGACCACTTGTATACAGGCACAGCAGTATCAGGCAGGTATCTCTTTTAATGTTGGATTTCCTCAAAAAGAATTTAAAGAAAACATAGATGCTAATGGTTATGGCCTCTCTGGTTATTTTGGCTTTAGTTTTCCCAACTCACCTGTTATTATGGGAGCCTCTGCTAAATTCTTAATATACGGTAGAGAAACCAGAACAGAACCCTGGAGTAAGACAATTCCTGATGTCTTTTTAGATGTTATAACCACTAACAGCATCATTATGGGACAATTCATGATCAGACTCCAACCTCCTAGTGGTATTATCCTTCCCTACATTGATGGACTTGCTGGTTTCAGTTATCTAACTACTGATACAAGAATAAGAGATCAAGGAGACAATGAAGAAATAGCCAGTAATAAAATATTTGATGACCTTACTTTCAGCTATGGTATTGGATATGGGATTCAATTCTGTGTGTATCAAAATCCGGATGTAAATAATCCTTATAAAAAGCTCCAAGGTGTATATATCGATATCGGAGGTCAATACCTGAAAGGTGGAATTGCTGAATACTTAAAGGAAGGTTCCATAGAAATCGATGAAAATGACAATGTTACCTATGATATAGAAGAATCTGCCACAGATATTTCCATACTTAAGATTGGAGTATCCTTTGCATTTTAATAGGAGTAGACTTTGAAGATAGCAGTAACAGCAGATTTACATCTTACCGAACGTAAAAAATATCCGGAACGCTATCACGCTTTGGAAATTCTGCTGGACACCTTACTGAATATGAAAATCAATCATTTGATTATTGCCGGTGATCTGTTTGACCAAGAAAGTCATAATTATAAAGACTTTGACTCCATATGTAATAATTCAAAATATAAAAATATTCAACTATATATAATCCCTGGAAACCATGATTTTTCTTTGGAAAAAAGAATGTTGGCTTCAGATAATACCCAGGTCTACTCTTCCCCGGAATTCAAACAATTCGATCTTATGAGTATGATGTTTTTCTTTCTTCCCTATACCAGAGGTAAAACAATGGGAGAATGTATAGCCACCTTCTCTGATAAATTGGAAAAAAACAAATGGATACTTATCAGTCATGGGGACTGGATACCAGGGATGGGTGAATATAATCCATGGGAACCAGGTGTATATATGCCTCTTTCCAGAAGTGATGTTGAACAATTCAAACCTGCTAATGTTATATGCGGGCACATCCATAAACCCATGGATAGTAGTGAAATACACTATCCCGGTTCATTATGCGGACTTGACATTAATGAAACCGGGAAAAGAAGATTTCTAACCATTGATTCTGAAACAGGCACAACTGAATCACATACTCTCTATCCTGATAGTATCTTTTTTAATGAATCTATTACAGTTCTCCCTATACAGGATGAAGAAGAGTATATACATAATCAAATCAAAAAAATAATTGATTCCTGGGATATCCCGGAATCCCAGAAAACTAAAATAGTTTTGAGACTGAAAGTATCAGGCTATTCAAAAAATAAAGATAGATTATCTCAATTATTAAATAAAAAATTCAAGGATATTAAATTTTACAACAATAGTCCAGATCTTTCTGAAGTCTCTGTATCAGATGATATTGACAGAGAGGAAATTACCAAACAGGTCTACAAAGAAATTGAAAATCTAAAATGGCCTGAAAGTGAAGATGAACCAGATAAAACCCAAATACTTCTCCAAGCTTTGCGATTAATTTATGAGGAATAACTATGCCGGTAAAGATTACAAAAATTAATGTAAATAATCTTGGCCCCATTAATTCCTTTACTATAGAGCCTGGAATTTTAAACCTCATTTATGGTAAAAATGAAATGGGAAAGACTCATCTGGTTGAATTCTTAATTCGTTCTCTCTTTCGTAATCCCAAACTCTGGCCCTCCAGATCTGTAGAGGGTAATGGAAAAATCACCATTGAGGGATTAAAGAAAACCAGGGTAAATTTTTCTCCCTTATCCAAACAAAAAATTGAAGACTATCTGGAACAAGAGCAAGCTGGTCTTCCCACAGATTTTTCCAGACTTCTGGTTATCAAAGGAGCTGAAGCAGGTCTCAAAGAAAAAAATGATAAAGAATACAAGGGAGTTGTAGTCAGCAAAAGTATTCTGAAAAATTTTTTCTCCAGTCAAGAACTTTTATTCCGTATAGGACAGGGGATATCACAAACTATAAAAAATGCCAAAATAACTGATTCCTATGTCAACGGGGATCATAGAGCTGAGATAAAAAAGAAAGAAGAACTATCTCGAAAACTCAAAGATATTAACCAACTTATTATCCAAATAGACAAAATCTATTCAGGAGGGTATAGAACCACCCTTGCAGCAAAAAGAAAACATCTTATTCAGCAACGCGATCTACTTATAAAGGCTAAACGTTATCTGGCCTATGCTATCAGCATAGATATCGGTGAATTGGAAAACCAGAAAATAAAAATATCTGATACCAAACTTCAGGAAGCAAAAGAACTGCTGGTTTTTTATAAACAAAAGATTGAAGAATATAAAAACAAAAAAGCTGATAAAGAAAAATCAGAATCGATAAGCCGTCATTACGACTGGTTAAGTAGTGCTTGCGATGTGTACGAAAAATTATTAAATAAAGAAAACAATAAACCCAGTGTATTATTCCTTATCCTGACTCTGATTTCTCTCCTCTCCACCGGATTATTTGCCTATCTCCAATTATTTATGGGAGTTGTTGCCTCACTTGCCGCAGTGCTGCTTTTTGGTTTACTTTATCTGCAAAAATTCAGCCTCTTAGCAAAGTACAAATATGCTTCTGAAAACGATGAAATGCTAAAAATTGAAAAAGCCTTTCAAACCAAATTTAGTGAAGAGATGACCGGTTTAGCCACCTTGAGAGAAAGATTGAACAGCCTGGAAGAACACTACAGTAAATCAAAAATTCTCCGGGATCAGCTCTTTTCTGACCTAAGAGCTATTGAAGGGAAAAAAATCAAACTCTCAGAATTGATAACTGATCTAGCCGGGAAAAACATTCCATTGGAAAAATGGCAAAAAACTCTTCATGATTTGAGTGAAGTCCGCAGTCAAATTGATAGAAAAATTCAGACAAAAAATATTGATCTTGCCGGACTAAGCATTAAACCATCAGACTATGTGAAAAATAAGCCGAAAATTAAATACAGCCAGGAAAGATATGAAGCTATAAACAATGAGATTGAAAAGATTGAAATTGAGCTTAATCAAGAGAATCAAAAACTGGAAGACTTGAAACGTTCTATTTACCGCGTAACAGATGAAGATGTTGCTCACAACTGGGAATCTCTAATCCAAAATTTAAAGGAAAAGAAAAAACAGATAACAAATGAATATAAACAAACTACAGCAGAAATAGTAGGCAAGGCCATAGTGCACAGAGTATTGGAAAAATTTCAAAAAGATGAAGATTCAAAAATCAGTCTTGGATTAAAATCCCAAGAGGTATTGGATCCTCTTAAAAAAATCACCCAACGTTACAACGGTCTGGAATTAAATGGTGAGACCTTGATAGTCTCAGATCCATTTAACGATTTTACCTTTGCTGATCTGAGTACAGGTGCACAGGAACAGGTTCTTCTCTCCCTGCGTATAGGTTTTAGTAGAAACTTATTAAAAAAAGGTTCTATGTTCCTGATTCTTGACGATGCTTTTCAATATTCAGACTGGAAACGGCGTGAATTACTGGTTGAACAGATGGTTGAACTTGCAAAACAGGAATGGCAAATTATATATCTAACCATGGATGATCATATCAAATCCCTGTTTGAGAAAAAGGGAAAGCAGCTCGGTCAAAATTTTAAAACCTTTAACTTGAACAATAACTAACATTCATAATATCAATGATCAACTATAATAAAGTTGAAATACTATCTTCTATACCTGACATTACTATTCCCCAAAAAACAGTACTGCGGAGAATGGGATATCCTGATGATACCAAAGAGCTGGGCACCCAAATTGAATCTATTTTTAACGAATCGATTAAACTGACCAATAATTTAATAAAGCCGGCAGGCTCTTATATATTTTTAAAAATCAAAGAGAACAACAGTAGGCACGTAACTTTTGATAATTCAGACTTTGTCATTAAAAGTCCCCAGGTAAGTAAGATGCTCACTGACGCTGTTTATGCGGTAATTTTTTTAGTTACCATCGGCCCGGAATTGGAAAAAAAAGTTAAGGTTTTATTAAATGAGAATGAGATGACAAGGGCTTTTATACTGGATGCCATAGGTTCAGAAACTGCAGATGCAGTGGCAGATGAACTTCACTACAATCTAATCAAATCAAGAGCAGAACCCGAAAATTTTAAGATTACTCCCAGATTCAGTGCTGGATATGGTGATTGGAACATTAAGGTACAGTCAAAAATTGTTAACATTTGCCAGGGTAAAAGTATCGGAGTGCAAGTAAATAAATACTCCATGATGATCCCCCAAAAAAGTGTATCAGCTGTGTTTGGTCTAAATAAAGGATAACAATATCATAAGGAAAAAATATGGACACCAAAAAACTATCTCTTGATGAATTAGAAGAATTTATTAATGAAAAGGAAAGAATACGGAAAATAGTTGGTCAAATTGGTGGAAAACCTACAACCGTAGGAAAAATAATAAATATTACTATGCTTGTTTTCATTCTTACATCCTTGTTTGCTGCCCCCTTTTTGCCAAAAGATCTGGAATTACCTGCTGTTGAAATCGGATTAGTATTTCTATCCGTAAAAATTTTTATTTTCCTCCGTAATGAAGCTAAAGTTATGCATTTTCAGTTCTGGATGCTTTCTTCTCTGGAATGGAGAATGAATGATATGGCCAAACGTCTAAAAAAAATTGATACAATCATTACTCAAAATACTGCTCAGAATAATTCACATAATTGATTAAAGAAGATAACAAATAACAATACAATAACATAAAATTTTTGACAGGATTAACAAGATACACAAGATTAAATAAAAAATATTTAATGAGAGTTATATTCGGATTTTAATTTGCATTTGATAATAAATATTTTAATTATCTTGACTACACCATGGGATAGAATTCTATCAGATCAGTTTCAATTGTTAAACAAGCTTATCCCACGGGGTAAATCCTGTTATCCTGTCTAAAAAATTGTTAAAAACGAAAATGATAATACATCACTGTATTTAGGAAATAAAATACTAAGTACTTTAACTGCAATAATAAACAACCCAAATTAATTATATAAAAAGGTGAATCCATGAGAGATAGAATGTTAAAACGTTTTTTTCGATATGTGAAGATCGATACCCAGTCACGAGAAGATGTTACTGATCAATTTCCCAGTACGGAAAAACAAAAAAATCTATCCGAAATTCTGGTCAAGGAATTAAAGGAACTCGGATGTAAAGATGCTGCCATGGATAAATATGGATATATTACAGCTACCTACGAGAGCAACCTTACCAGGAAGCAAACAGAATCTATTCCTGTGATTGGTTTTTTAGCCCATGTCGATACTTCTCCTGAAGTTTCAGGGAAAAATGTAAAACCCCTGATTCATAAAAACTATCAGGGGGGAGACATTCATTTACCAGGTGAAAGTAGTCAGATAATTACAGTGAAAAATAATCCGGAGTTAAAAAAATATACTGGTAAAGACATTATTACCTCAGATGGAACCACTCTTCTAGGAGCAGATAACAAGGCAGGTATTGCTGAAATCATAACCATGCTGCAATATCTGCAGGAGCATCCAAAAATTAAGCACGGAACCTTGAAAATTGGTTTTACTCCAGATGAAGAGGTTGGCAGAGGTACTGAGCATTTTGACATTAAAAAGTTTAAGGCAGATTATGCCTATACAGTTGACGGTGGAAAAGCTGGTGAGATTGAAAATGAAACATTTAATGCCTCGGTTGCAGAATTCAAGGTTACGGGAAAAAATGTTCATCCCGGGTATGCTAAAGATAAGATGGTAAACAGTATTAAAATAATTTCCGATATTATCCAAAAAATTAAAAACCAGCCAGCTCCGGAGACAACAGAAAAAAGAGAGGGATATCTTCATCCTTATCAATTAAAAGGTGGGATTGAAAAATCAACCTTAAAAATACTGCTCAGGGATTTTAAACTAAAAGGTAATAAAAACAAAGCAGATAAACTGAAAAAAATATGTAAATCTATTCAACAAAAATATCCTCAAGCAAAAATTGAGCTGGAAATAAAAGAACAATATAGAAATATGCGCTTAAAACTTGATAAGAAAACAAAAGTAACAGAATATGCACTCAAAGCAGTTAAACAGACAGGCCTAGAACCAAAGCTTCAAATTATCCGGGGTGGAACTGACGGTGCTAAACTCTGCTATAGAGGATTACTGACTCCCAACATTTTTACTGGCGGTATGAATTTTCACAGCAAAACCGAGTGGATCCCGGTTCCGGCCATGGAAAAAGCGGTTGAAACGCTAGTAAATCTGGTTCAGATCTGGGTAGAAGAAAAATAATCAACACTTAACCTCATAATTACTTATAGATAAAATTTTCATTCATAAAATTCCCAGGAGTACAGTTCCCGGATAGTCATTTTTTTATTTGAGAAAATGCAGACTGTAAATATATCCCTATGCTGATGCTGGTAGATAAATAAAAACAGTACTAAAAAGACCTATCACCCTTAACTTGAATCACTCTTCTTTTTCATCAAGATAAATTTCGGCTTCTTTAATGGTTTTAAAAGATTCTCCGTGATAATGACTTTGAGTTTTTGAAATACGATCAATCTGTAGACCTGCAATTGGTGTATCTCCCACAACCCGGGCGACCCTACCTACTCCAGCTTGGGAAGCGATCTCAGTTATCTCTTTTAGTATTTCCTGTACTTCCGGTAAACATGGCTGGAGCTTGGCCACATCATTCAACACCGTGAATCCAGGACGGCATTCCCTAACTGCTTTCCTATACGCTTCTTCAAGTTCTTTAGCTTCATCGATATTTAAAGATCCTTCGGTTTGGATATAAATACGATTTTTCATCTTATCCACATTTACATCGATTTCTGCCACTTTTTCCTCCTGCTTTTATTAAATAAAACATCTGATCATTCCAATCAGGATTGTCTTAAAAATTACCACAAAAACTACACGGTAATAAATCAGAACACAAAAAATAAAACAGTGATAATCATATACTATAACATACCTTTTTGTTTCCTTAAAAACCAGTCTGCAGATAAAAGGAGTATTATCAATACCAATACCCAGGGAGATTGAAAAAACTCAATTTCTTTTGATGATTCGACTTGTTTTGGTTCAAACTGAATGAACTGATAAAGAGAATCCAGATTATGTTTATAAAAACATTTACCACCTGTTATTGATGATAATTCTTCTAAAAGATTAAAATCTGCTTTTGTATTGATAAATTCCGGATTAAAATTATCAACAGAAAACTCCTGTTCATCCTTTCCTAACATTCTATTCTCTACAACAGCTTCAGCGGAAATTTGATATGTACCTGTTTCAAAAAACCTTTTTTCTCCATAATACTGCCCATCTCCCATATCAGTAAGATCAATTTCTTCTACCCTGCGAGGAGTTGATATTTTTAAACGTACAGTTGCACCCTGTTCAGGTTTATATTCTTGGTTATACACCTGAACTGAGAAAAATACCTTCTCACCTGCTCTATAATTATACTCATTGGTCTTTAGAATTACTCTATCACCTTGCTCATGCACCGACAGCCAGCGTACCGAATTTCCTATAAATCCCCCTAATACTTCATTTGTTTTTCCTATCCCCCACATTACCAGATCCCATCTATAAAACCCATATCCAAGAAATACTATGGATTTATCTTTTCCAGCTTGATGAACGAGTATCAATGGATTTTTATTAATTGAAGACTTATCAGAATAAATATCTTTAGCAGTCTCACATAATACTCTATCACCCGGTTTGACTGATGACACTCTGCACCCAGGAAAAATTGGCGGTAATGTGCTCCATGAGAAGATGCTGCTATTATTTTTGATTTTTAAAAGTGGATGAAATTTATTCTCTTGATTTACAACTGGTGACTCTACTACACCTTTTAACTTCCTATCTAGGGTGCATGGCATAAAATCTTTAATGTTATTAATTCTATTTATATCAAAATTTCTGCCCGCAAAAAACATAAAAGGAACTTGTTTGTCAATAATAGTTGATTTCACAATTTCCCATATACTCGCTGGAGTAGAACTGGAGGGAAAATCCAACATAATTAACAAATCAAGTTCATCAAAATTTGATTTATCAGGAAAACTCCCCTCATAAAAACTACCTGATCTCTTTTGAGTTCTTACAGTTAACTCAACATTTTCATCTGCTAACAATATTCTTTTCAAAAAAGCCAAATCCGGTGAGGGAGAAGATGCCAGGAGCAGAATCCGCATTCGGCTTTCTAATACCTTAATATAAAATTCTCGACTATTGTTATTTGAGGTGAACTCTCCTTCTAAATGATCAACTTCAACTGATAATTTATTAATTCCTGCTCCATGAAGTTTAAATTCAAAATCTACAGTTGCTTCCATATCATTGTTAGGGATAGTAACCATTTTTCTATTAAGTACTTTTCCACCCTGTTTTAACCTTACAGTAACATTCTTTTCTCCAAATCCATACCCCTGTAAAGAAACCATACAAGAGGTGAAATTATCCTTATAGGTTATATCATTGGTAAGTACTTTTGTAAGAATTATATCCGATTTCTCTGCGGTATCTCCTATAGCTGTAGAAAATATGGGTATGTTCAATTGATCAGCTACTCTAACTGGATTATCACCTATATTATAATTTCCATCAGAAAACAGTAATATAGCATTGGGTTTATTGTTACCTTTTTTCTCAGTTACTGATATCAATGCACTTGCTAAATCTGTACCTCTTCCTTTAAAAGAAAGAGAATCCAGAAAATCACCTTTAATTTTATTGGTTTTATCAGAGAATCGATATGGGTAAATATGAAATTTTTGTTTAACTTTTATAAGGGATGAGGAATGTAATATCTCTTTTAATACTTCTGAACGTTTAATTCCCTTATCGGATATTTGCATGGAAGCAGAATCATCTATAAGCAAAGCTAATTCAGCTAATTCTTCCTGTTTAAAAATCAAATGTAATATTGTTCCAAACAATACCAATAAAATAAGAACAAAAGCTACACTTCTAAGAATTATAAATATAACTTTACTGAAAACTGATACCGTAGGTATAGTCCTATAATAAAACCATAGTATAAATCCAATTCCTAAGAAAATAAAAAGTATTAAAAGATAAATACTTCCAGAAATTCTAACCATTAAATCCATATATTTTAAGAATTGTTTAGAAATTTAAAGATGGATTAGGTGAAAGAGAGTCAGAAGAATGCTTACCTTTCTTAAGATAGAATAAACCTGCAGCAGCTATCATAGCCCCATTATCTGTACATAATTGTGGTGATGGGTATAAAACATCTATTTTTAAAGATTTGACCTCTTTTTCTAATCTCAATCTTAATCTATTGTTTACTGCTACTCCACCAGCCAAACAAATCTTTTTGACTCTCTGCTCCTGGGCTGCTTGGATAGTTTTCTTAACCAAAACATCAATAACTGCTTCCTGAAAACAAACAGCAATATCTTCAACATGTTTATATACTTTATCCTCACCAATATTGTACACATGATTCATTACTGCTGTCTTTAATCCACTAAAACTAAAATCATAACTACCATTTTTTAAATATGCACGGGGAAATTGAATATAATCCAGATCACCTTTTTTTGCAGCTTTTTCAATTACAGGTCCACCTGGATACCCTAAGTTCAATATTTTAGAAACCTTATCAAAAGCCTCTCCTGCTGCATCATCTCTGGTTTTACCTAAAATTTCATAATCTCCCCACATCTTAACTAATACTAATTGAGTATGTCCACCTGAAACTATTAAAACAACAAAAGGAGGTGATAAATCTGGATCGACCAGCAAATTACTAAATATATGTCCTTCAAGATGATTTATTCCAATAAAAGGGATTTCAAGAGAAAGAGATAATCCTTTAACTAGGCAAAGGCCTGTAAGCAGGGAACCAATTAATCCCGGCCCGTAGGTTACAGCAATACCATTCAGTTCCTCTATCACAGTAGCAGCCTTAGTTAAAGCCTGTTTAATGACAGGTAGAGAAAATTTAATATGAGCTCTGGAAGCAAGTTCAGGAACTATTCCCCCAAATTGTTCATGAATCAATTGAGTAGAAACAACATTGGAAAGAATTGTATTATCTTTAACTATGGCAGCACTTGTATCGTCACATGATGTATCAAACCCAAGTACAATCATCTCTCAACCACTAATTCAAAGTAATGAGGTTTAACATCAGTAAAATTAATATAATC
Source organism: uncultured bacterium (assembly GCA_964442615.1). Classification (GTDB taxonomy): domain Bacteria; phylum Zhuqueibacterota; class QNDG01; order QNDG01; family CAYUAG01; genus CAYUAG01. The sequence goes on along the minus strand of CAYUAG010000050.1, from coordinate 10,131 downwards.
AGGTACTTGAATAGTGGCCGGTATTTCATCTCGTTTATAGCGGAATCTTGTACTGAAATCGATAAGAGCTGATATATCTTTTTCTTCAATTGAATTAAGAATGTCTACCCCACCTTGTAATTTTAAAGATAAGGTAGATGGAACAACTTTTACTTTTATTCCGTTAGGAACATTTGTAAGTCTTACTGGTATGCGGTCAAATATAACTTCGCCAATACGTTGAATATCAACCTTAAAATGGACTGTATTTACAGAATAAGTAACAGTATTATATTTACTTGGTTCAATCTTTACTTTCCCAGATAAATCCTTTACCACTCTATCATATATTACATGATCAGTGTAAACATTACTTATTTGATTGACTTTTAATCTTGGTCCACTAATAGTTATTGAATCAATTACAAACTTTACTTCTCCAACCTGAGTATATCCATTAAGTTCATTAATTTCCAATTTTGAATGGATAGGAACTTTCTTTCTCATAAATCTGTCTAATTGTACTACTATTGTATCTGGGCTGATATCACTCAATGGTTTTATATCAAGATCGCTGTTTATACCTTTTATCATTTCCGATTTTATCTTAAATCTGCTGGTTTGTGTTCTTTTCATCAAATCTAATTCTATAAATTTCTCATCATATTGAAAACTTAAAAAATGTTTTCCCTTCCCTTTAAATCTGACTTTCACTTTTGAAGGAATCGTCTCTGCAAGAACCCATCCCTCAGGTTTATTTTTAATTCTAACCGGAACATCAAATGTATAATTAAAAACATTATCTGATACAATATAAAACCAAAGAAATAAAGCACATAAAAAGGAAAAAAATTTAACCTTGAAATTTTTAAAAAACTTATAATATATTAATTCTGAGTACTGCATAAGAACACCAAAGCACAGGAAATTAAGTAATAAATTAAAATAATCCCCTGTGCTTTATTACATTTAATGACTACTTATTTGAGTGGGTTAAATCTTTACCAAAACTAATTTCTCCATTGTCAATTCTAATATTAAAACCACATTCTGGATTGGTACAAACCCAAGCTTTGTAACGTATACCAGCACCTTCTCTTCCATAATCTGATAAAGGAATTAAAATTCCAGTATTACATTTCTGACATTCAGGTAAAACATTTTCCATTTTCTTACCTCTCTTTTTTCTCTCCACACATTACTTATCCGAGTGACTAAATAATTTATTATTCTTTAACTACCCAAAGACGAACTTTGGCTTCAACTTCTGGATGAAATTTAATAACTATTGAATAGACACCCAATGCTTTAATAGGTTCCTCTAATTCAATTTTTCTTTTATCTATTTCATAACCTTTTTCTTTTAAAAGTTTGGTAATATCTTGAGAAGTTACAGAACCAAAGACTTTATCTTCTTCTCCCACGGTAACAGTAGCAGTTAAAGAGATATTATCTAACTTTTTTACTATCTCTTCTGCTTTTCGTTTCTCTTTATTTTCCCGTAATTCCAACCGTTTCTGTTCTTCCTTGAAAATTTTCATATTCTTTTTAGTAGCCAAAACTCCTATCCCTTGTGGTATAAGAAAATTTCTTGCATAACCACCCTTAACCTCAACAATAGTGCCACAATTACCTAAGCTTTCATAGTCTTTTTTTAATATTACTTTCATTTACACACCTTATGATTAATGATATTGAAAATGAACATAAATCTTAATTATCACTTTGGCATACTAGATACATAAAAAATTATAGCAAGATAACGAGCTCTTTTAATAGCCCTTACTAACTGCCGCTGATGACGAGCACAAGTACCTGTTGTTCTTCTGGGAAGAATTTTCCCTACATCATTTGTAAATTTCATTAAAAGCTTGGGATTTTTATAATCAATATATTTTACATTACCTTCACAAAATCGACAAATTCGTTTTTTTCGGATATTGAGCAATTGTCAACCTCCCTTATTAATTCCATTTATTTATTAAATTTGTACATCCTGAAAGCCAAAATCAAATTCACCCTTCATGGAATTATCATCTTTATTATTTATAGACTCTATATTAGATTCTTCATTCTCATCTTTTTCTATACTACTATCATCTACTTTTTCCTCTAAATCAAAATCCGTATCTTTTATTAACTCATCATGATATTTCTTATTCCTATCAAGAAACTGAATTTGCCTTGCTTTCACTTCAACAATCCTCTGTTTTTTATCATCAGTAACCATATTTCTACTCTGAAGTTCTCCCTCTATTAAAACAGTACTCCCCTTATCAAGATTTTTTACACAAATATCAGCTAATTTATGCCAAGCAACTACACCTACAAAGCAGATACTCTCTTTTAAATTACCAGATTTATCTCTAAATGTTCTCTTTACAGCAAGAGAGAAATTACTTACTGCTATTCCTTTTGATGTATATCTGTACGAAGGATCCCTGGTTAAATTACCAGCAATTATTACACTATTAATTTCCGGTGCTTTTAAATTTCTCATAATCAATTCTCTTATTTAAAAAGTATTAATACTTTTTTTCGAATATTTATATAACCTATTCTGCCTTTAATTCTTCCCCTTGTTTTTTTCCCTCTATTTCTAAAGCAATTTTAGGTATCCTGATAGTAAGAAAACGAATAATTGGCTCCTCAAGTGAGTATTTTCTCCTTAGCTCAATAATCTTTGATCCTTCAATTGCAAATCTGTAACTAACATAATATCCATATTGATTCTTATTAATTTCATATGCAAGTCTACGTTTACCTATACGGTCAACATTTTTAACTACACCGCCATTTTCCTTAATTATTTTATCGATATCTTCAAGTTTAGTATCTAACTTTTCAGGGCTTAAACGTGCATCTAAAATAAAAGTAGTCTCGTATTCTCTGTTCATTCATTCACCTCCCTTCGGTCTTTTGGTCCTTTCCATAAACTTTAAAGAAAGAACAGGGTTAAAGATATAAAACTAATTATAATTATTCATGGTCCAATCAATACCTTTTCTAATAAAATCAACCACAGCATTACCAGCAATTTGGATCATCTTTTCCACATCCTTTCTTAATTCATCTGAAAAGGGTGAAAGTACATATTCTGAAGCATCTATATCCTGATTAAAGCCAATTCCACATCGTAATCTGGGAAAATATGTACTATTAAGATTTCTAATTATTGATGCAAGTCCTTTCTGTCCACCATCACTACCTTTTTCCCTTATTCTTAACCTTCCCACCGGAAGATTAATATCATCACAAATTATAAGTAATTTATGTAAATGTATATTAAATTCTTCTATTACCCTTTTTACTGCCGTTCCACTTTTATTCATATAAACTAAAGGCTTAACAAAAACAATTTCTTCAGATTCTTTAGTATACAAAAACAATTCATAATACTGGTAATTTTTTTCCCTTGAACAATTAAATTTATGAATCAATAATTCAATAACTCTAAAACCAATATTATGCTTCGTTTTCAAGAATTTATTACCCGGATTACCCAAACCAACAATAGCAACCAAAAAATTGATCCCTAAAATTATCTTATTTATATAATGCTATTTTTTAGATGGAGTCTCATCACTCTTTTTTGATTGAGCCTCTTCTCCAGCTTCCTCTTTCTTTTCCTCTTTCTCTGCTTCTTCTCCTTCAAGCACTTCTTCTTCCTCTTCTTCTTCCTCAACAATTATTTCTTCAATCTTGGGCATAATTACATTTGCAACACCATGATCTTTATCTATCTCAAAGGAAAATTTGTCTTCTGGAATATTTTCCAACGTAATAACGTCCCCAACTCTTAATTCAGAAATATCTACTTCAATATGCTCAGGTATATCCTCAGGTAATCCTTTTACTTCAACTTTTCGAAGCAAATGATTTACTATTCCTCCCTCTTCTCTAACTCCAATAGGTGATCCTTTTAGAATTATAGGAATTTCTAACTTTATCTCTTCGTTAAGTCTGATACCCATAATATCAATATGAATCAAGGTATCTTTAACTGGATCACGTTGTATCTCACGTAAAATGGCTTTTCTATTTTTCCCATTAGAAAATTTAACATCAATAATAGTAACTTCTTTATGTAAAAGTCTTTCTAATTCCAACATATCAATACTGATAGGGATTGAATCCTCACCCTTAGCATAAAAAATTCCTGGAACTATCCCATTTCTACGTAATATTTTCGAAGCATTTTCTTTGTTTTGTTCTCTAAATTCCACATTTAAATGATTTATTGCCATTAAGTATCCTCACTATTATAATTATTGAAATAATGAACTAATCGATTCTTCATTATGAATTCTTCTAATTGCCTCGGCAAATAACTGTGCAGAACTAATAACCTCAATTTGTTTTATCTTTTTCTCTTCTGATACAGGAATTGAATCGCATACAAATATTTTCGAAATAGCTGATTGTTTAATTTTTTGGATTGCATCCCCTGAGAGTATTGGATGAGTACATGCGGCAATCACTTTTTTAGCTCCAGATTTTTTAAGTAATTCTGCTGCCTTACATAGAGTACCTGCAGTATCAACTATATCATCAACTAATATCACATCTTTCCCCTCAACATTTCCAATCAGGGTGGCAGACTCAATTTTATTTGCTTTTGAGCGCTTTTTGTCTACAAGAGAAAGCTCTATTTTCAATCGCTTTGCATAGGATTGAGCTCTCCCGGAACTTCCAACATCCGGAGCAACCACAATCATATTTTCATTACTTTTTCCATATTTCTTCAATACTTTTAAAAATATTGGTAAAGCATAAAGATGATCAAAGGGTATATCAAAAAATCCCTGGATCGAAGCAGAGTGCAGATCCATTGTTAAAATACGGTCAGCACCTGCTGTCGATAATAAATTAGCTACAAGTTTAGCTGAAATGGCTACTCTCGGTTGATCTTTTCTGTCCTGTCGTGCATAACCAAAATATGGAATTACAGCTGTTATTCTCTTAGCTGATGCTCTTCGAGCAGCATCAATTAATAATAACAGCTCCATGAGATTTTCACAAGGGGGATTTGTGGGTTGAATAATAAAAACATCAATCCCCCGGATATTCTCACAAAATTTAACTGATATTTCACCATCGCTAAACCGCTTTAAATCAACTTTTCCTATAGGAATACCTAAATAATCAACAATCCTCTGAGTCAATACTTTATTAGCACTTCCAGAAAAAATTCTCATGTTCTTCATCATATCCTCAACTAAACATTTTACACTCTAATTAATCTAGCTGGGGCGGGAGGATTCGAACCCCCGAATACATGGACCAAAACCATGTGACTTACCACTTGTCGACGCCCCATTTAAAAAATTATTTTGATATATTCTCTCTACTTTTTTTATTTTAATATTTCTCTATTCCTTCCTCAATCTCCATTAAACAATGATGAATATGGATAGGTAGAAAGAGGTTTACATAAAAATGAATTTATCTTTTTTCCAATGGAAAAGAACTGTTTAACTTTTATAGCTCGTTCCTTATCATCAAACAATCCATAAATAGATGATCCGCTTCCAGACATGCTAACATAAAAGGCACCCATCTCCTTCAATTGATCCTTTATCTTTTTCAGGAAAGGATACCTTTTAATAACTATACCTTCAAGTTCATTATACAAGTTATCCTGTAAGGTACTAGAATCAAAATTTTCAAAAAGCGTTTTAAAGTTAGTAATTTTTTTTATTTTTGTCAAGATAAATTTAGTTTGATTATAAACCCATTTTGTTGAAATAAATATCTCAGGACACAGTAATACAATCCACCAATTTTTATCATAATTAACTTGTTCCAATATCTCCCCTTTCCCTCTACCAATTGCGGAAACACCAGAAATAAAAAAGGGAACGTCAGCTCCCAATTGACTAGCTATATTCAATAACACAGATCTATTAAGAGGATGCTCCCATAGTCTATTGGCTGCTAATAATGTTACAGCAGCATTACTACTACCCCCAGCAAGTCCTGCTCCTATTGGAATATTTTTTTCTAAATAAATCCTCAGTCCACCCTTTATATTACATTTTTTTTTAAAAAGAATAAATGCTTTCCAGATCAAGTTATCCTCACCTTTAGGTATGAGAGGATTAGTAGAAATAATTTTTACTTTCTCATCTGATTTAATAAACCTCAATTTATCATAAAGATCTATTTGTTGAAAAAAAGTAATAATTTTATGATAACCATTATCCAACTCATCCAACACATAGAGACCCATATTGATTTTTGCATATGAAAAAATTGTTAATTCATTCAATTAAAAACCTCTGAATAAATTTATCAATTAAATAGTTTTTAAAATAATACAAATTTTTAAATTAAATAGCAATTATTTACATTAAATAAATTCGTTGCTTTTTTCTAACTCAGTAATTATATTAACATGATTAATACAAATATAGGGCTGTCAAAAAGTCATTATATTGTCAGTCTGAGCGTAGTCGAAGACTGATAAATCCAATAAAAACAATATTCCTCGACTCTGCTCGGCATGACATTTCCATATAAAATTAACCTTTTTGGGCAACCCCTAATAAAATAGTAAATTATATATATTTAATACTAAACTATTATTACTCGCAATGAAAAAAATCCGTACATATTATTTTATTTCAGATGCCCATCTCGGGGCCAAAAAAAATGAAGAAATTAAAACAAAAAGGTTGATGTCATTTTTACATTATATTAATAAAAGCAACAATACTCTTTTTATAGTAGGAGATCTCTTCGATTTTTGGTTTGAGTATAATTATGTAATTCCCTATAAACATTTCTCAATACTCTGTATGCTTAATAAAATGATTGGAAATAATGTTAAGATAAAATATATAACTGGTAATCATGACTTTTGGATTGGGAACTTTTTTAAAGACATGGGGATAAAAATATATAAAGATCCAATTACCATTTCAATAAACAGTAAACTTTTTTATATTGCTCATGGCGACGGTTTATTAAAAGCGGATTATGGATATAGAGTATTAAAAAAAATCATAAGAAATCCATTAAATATTAAACTCTACAATCTAATTCATCCTGATATTGGTATTGCCCTAGCTCAGTTTTTTTCAAAATTAAGCAGAAATAAAAAAATAAAAAATTATAGAAATGAATATATAGAATTTGCTAAAGATAAATTTAGTAAAGGATTTGATAACATAATATTAGGGCATACTCACATACCTTTTAAATTCAACCAAAACGGAAAAAAACTAATTAATATTGGTGATTGGATCAATCATTTTACTTATGGATATTTAGAAAATAATAAACTAGAATTAAAATATTGGGATTAAAAATGGATTATAAAAAAATTAAACAAGTTTATAATAATTTTCCCTGGCTATTATATCCTATTTCTACATTGATCATTTTAATTATTTTTGCTAGCATATTTATCTTTATACTTAGCACAGACCTTCCTTCTCTTACCCAACTTGAAATGGCTGGGGATGTACAACTTGTAACTAAGATATATTCCAGTGACGGAAAAATAATCGATCAACTTTACAGACAAAAAAGAATTAAAGTACCAATTGAACGAATTCCACTACATCTTAAACAAGCAACTATAGCAATCGAAGATCAAAATTTTTACAATCATTGGGGTATTTCTCTTAGACGCATTGTTGCAGCAGTAATAATTGATCTTACAAGTTTAAGTTTCCGACAAGGAGCCAGTACTATTACCCAACAATTGGCCCGAAAAATATACCTTAATCCCAATAAAACAATCACACGAAAATTAAAAGAACAACTAACATCTCTACAGATAGAACGAACATATTCAAAATCAGAAATACTTAGGATGTACTTGAACCGAATGCCTCTTGGTAGAGGTACTCATGGGGTTCAGGCTGCTGCTTTGGCCTACTTTGGTAAAAATGTGGAAGAACTTGAAATCCAGGAATCAGCAATGCTGGCCGGTCTTTTCCGTCTACCTTACGGTTATTCTCCAGATAATGATCCTGAACGTACAAAATGGCGTAGAAATATTGTTCTAAATTCTATGTATGATTGCAATTTTATCACTAATGAACAATGTGATTCTCTAAAAAAATTAGAACTTGATGTTATCAAAAAAGACAGTATAGAATCATCTTCTCTTGCTCCCTATTTCTGTGAATATGTCCGCCAAACATTGCAAGAAAAGTATGGGATGGGTTTATATACCAATGGTCTTTCAATTTACACAACCCTGGATACAAGGGCTCAAGCTTGTGCAGATAGCGCGGTAAAATCATTTTTACCTGGATTCCAGAAAGAGTACAGAGAAAAAATAATGCAGAAGCAAAAATTCAAAGATTGGATTGATCCTCCTTTGGAGACAGAAAAAGAGATACAGGAATTTTTATCTGATTCAGCACTTGTAGATTCCTTGATGGATAAACATGCAACTCCACAAGTTGCCTTAACAGCCGTAATACCCCAAAATGGACATATTATTGCTATGATCGGTGGGAGAGATTTCTCAAAATCAAAATATAACCGTGCTATCCAAATGAAACGCCAACCTGGATCTAGTTTTAAACCTTTTGCTTATACAGTAGCTATAGATAATGGATGGCCAACTACAACAGAATTACTAAATCAGCCTGTGGTAATCATAATGCCTGACGGTACAACCTGGAGACCAACAAATTATGATAAATCAACAGGTGGACCAACAACCTTAAGAGAAGGATTGAGAGAATCATTAAACCTTGTTGCTGCAAAATTAGTCCAGGAATTAATTCCACCTTCAAAAGTAGTATCATATGCAAAACATTTTGGATTTACCACCCAAATTCATCCCTATGATGGTGTTGCTCTTGGTCAGGATGTTGTAATTCCTATCGAACTTACAGCTGCCTATTCAGTTTTTGCTAACAAAGGAGTTCGAGTAGAACCTATTGCTGTACTTAGAGTTGAAGATAAGGATGGTAATATTTTAGAAAAAACCATACCTGATCAAAAAGTAGTTATTAGTGAAGAGACTGCATATATTATGGTTGATATGCTGAAAACTGTCATAAACAGAGGGACAGGTGTCACAGCTAGAAGTAAATGGAAATTTTACAGACCAGCAGGTGGTAAAACAGGTACTACTAATGACTTTAGAAATGCCTGGTTTGCAGGATTTACTCCTCAAATTGCAGCAAGTGTTTGGGTAGGATTTGATGATCAAAGTACAAGTCTTGGCAAGGGACAGAACGGTGCTTTAACTGCTCTGCCAATCTGGGCACCTTTTATGAAAATGGTTCATGATTCTCTACATCTTCCTTTAAAAGATTTTAAAAAACCGGATGGAGTAGTCAATCTTAAAATTTGTAGTGAAACAAAAAAGATTGCTACCTCTTCCTGCCCTAAAACTCTTAATGAAGTCTTTCTAAAAGATCTTACACCAAAAGATACCTGTGATGTTCATTAAGAATATAAATTCATAAATACGATGACATAAAATTTTGACTTGATTAATCCCGTTGGATAGAATTTCATCAAACCAGTATTATCTGTTAAACAAGTTTATCCCACAGGGTAAATCCTGTAATCCTGTCTAATTTCTTTTAAAATATACCATTGAATTTATGAAATAATGTACTAGTCCAAAAAAAAACAAAAGGATATAGAAAAATGAAAAGTCGTGACTGTATACTAAGTTATCGAAAAGAATTGTGGTTTAATACTCCTACACGCAGGGCATTTATTAATATCACACCCAAAGTAAATGCGTGTGTAAAGGAGAGTGGAGTATCAGAAGGTATTGTATTGGTGAATGCAATGCATATAACCGCTTCAGTTTTTATAAATGATGATGAAAAAGGTCTCCATCAAGACTATGAAGAATGGCTGGAATATCTTGCTCCCCACGAACCAATCGATCGGTATAAACACAATTGGACAGGTGAAGATAATGGCGACGCTCATCTTAAACGTCAAATAATGGGACGAGAAGTTATAGTAGCCATAACAGAAGGAAAATTGGATTTTGGACCCTGGGAGCAAATTTTTTATGGTGAGTTTGATGGAAGAAGACGGAAACGGGTATTGGTAAAAATTATTGGGGAATAGTCCTTTCTTAACTTCCCGAAGATTCTGAAACCTTCGGTTACTATGTTATAAAAGTCATATTATGACTAATTTGTGTTACCAATAAAA
>CAYUAG010000049.1:1622-27333 GCA_964442615.1 uncultured bacterium | reverse complement strand
TAATATCTGTTTTAGGCAAGATATCATATCATAACTACAGGTTGAATAAAAACAAAAAGTAATCAAACCATATTTAATAAATTATTACGGTAATGTCAAGAATTTTCTGGTAAAAATTTCCAGCTGTCATTCATTATCAGGGTAAGATCTTATTTTTTTAAAAAAATACTGATACTGCATCATAGTATGCAGTTCTTCAATCTTCATTAAACCCGCATTCCGGATGGTTTTCTATAGAGATGCAGGTAAAAAAAATGATGTACATAGAGAACAGATATGTACGTTTACAATCCAGAAATTCATAATGATCTTTTATGTATGGGGATATTAAGGTAATAATGTATGAGGCCATTCAAAAACTTACAAAAGAAATGAAATTCACATAATATAAAAACAAAAGTTCAGTAAAAACATACAGTGTGTTTAGTGTATTTCGTGGGAGATGTCTTTTTAGAGTGAACTTATGTATAAATAACCGAAGGTTTTTGATCTTTAAGATTAATATCTCCAGCTAATTGTATCCGCACCAGGAGGGGCTGATTTCAATATCCTTTCTACAATTCTGGGAGCAAACATCTGATGATACCGCAACCGAGAAATAGCATTGGGACGCTGATGATCACCATTCCAGCAATGTTCTGCTCTGTCTCCATAATCAACTTCCCCCTCATAATAGGGATCAGTGGTGCTTTCCAGAAACTCCTCCATGAGATACACCGCATTATTCAGGTAGTAATTATCCATGTCCCCGCAGTAAATATGAATTTTTCCCTGTAACTTAGGACCCAGGGTATTCCAATCCCGTTTAAGGATATAGCAAAGATCATAATGCTCTTTCCAATAAAGGGCTACCTGGAGATCGATTTCCCCGGTCATTTTATCCCAGATAGGTTGAGGATACCCGTCTTTTCCTACCGGACTGAACACTGCCTGCCAGATATCCCACTGACATCCGGAACGGGAATGAGTTCCCAATGCCAATTCCCGATGATCCATTTCTTCCAGAGTAGCACTGATTTTTCCTAAATAATTACGGTGTCCTGGCCTAGGTGTATGCTTCCACTCACTGTCAAGGTAATAAGCATTTTTATCCTCATAAATATTAATTATTCCATAGGCACGAAAATCAATGGGATCAGGACAGGCAGCCCAGCAGCCATTGTATTCCTCCGGATAAAATATCTGCACTGCCAGGGCTTCCCAGCCCCCGGTAGAACCGCCATAAAGAAAACGGGCCCAACCTTTTCCAATTCCCCTGAATTTTTCTTCTATGTAAGGAATCAATTCATAGGTAATCGCATTCCCATAAGGCCCCAGATTAGCTGAATTAACTGCATAGGAATCATCATAATAGGGATTGGCATGCTGAATATCTACAATCAGCATACGGGGATAATCAGGACTTTTCCAGTCCTGGTAGAAAGTATAGTCATATTCTTGAACGATTTTATTATATCCTTCTAGATGAAATCTTTCACTGTAATCAGGAGTAATATCCGGATCAGGGGGATTTGTACGGAATCCTCTGAAATCATTATTAAAGTGACCATGCATTATTGCAAGTGGATAGCGTGCTTTTGGGTGTTCATCAAAGCCATAAGGCAGGAGAACATGAGCACCCAGATACATGGGCCGTCCCCAAAATTCTGAAAGTAATGTACTCTTTATTTTAATATGTTTAATGTATTTTGTATCCTTCGGTTCAGGTATGGGGGGAATTTTCTTATCAAGTTCGATTGTTATTACCTCATTTTTCTCTGGATCAATATATATTTTTTGAGGAGTACTGTACAGATTTCCCGGTTTTCTATCCCCACGCTGACCCTCACCCTGGTCAGGAGGCAGTTTAACTACATGTCCATCAGCACGATGAAAGGTTTCATAACGGTTGATCAATGCTTGAATCCAGTATTCCCCCGCAGGAATTTTTGAGAGGCTGGATTTCGGATAACCAAAGACATTTTTGTTTATAATTACAACTTCACCGGGCTGTAATCCATTAACATCCTTTCCAAATATACATTGAGTATCAGGTCCGTCTTTGATCTGAAACCTGGGTTCAGCTTCGTCATTAGTTGCTATGTAAAGTAATACCCGACCGTCTAAGGAATTTTTACTTAATACTTCCGGAAAAGAAATTTCAAAACTCAATTTTGCTTCTTTATTAACATAAGTCCAGGAAATAACAAGCAAACAAATACAGAGGATTACACCTATCAAACCTAATTTGGTGGAAAATTTTGTTTTCATAGTCCGTTCCTTTCTTTTATTTCAACTCACACAAACACACTAACTCACCCCCTTGGTCCCCTTCTCTTTGCAAAACAGAGAAGGAAACAGCTTTTAATGCAAAAAGTGGTTAGGTTTTAACTATTTTAAAAACATTTTTTTAAAACCCCTTCTCTTTTCTAAAGAGAAGGGGTTTGGGGATGAGTTTCTCTGTACTCATCTCCTTCTTAATTCACTAACAACCATCCTCTAGCCTCTACCTTTTATCTTCTGCCCTTATGATATTCAATTAACTTCTCCTCAAACCAGGACCAAAGCTTTTTATGAAATTCCAGACTGGGAGGATTTTGTTCTAGTATGGAAAACAAACTTTTTTTCACAGTATCGCAGGGAGAAAATTTGAATGTTTGCTGAGGATCCCAGAGCATACTATATTCAGGATGAAATTGCACTCCCAAAACATTGGGATACTTAACATGTTCAATAGCTTCTGGTACTCTGCCGTCTAATGAGGATGCAATTATTTGTATGCCCTTACCCAGGGTATCCACCATTTGATGATGACCGCTTAAAACAAAGGGTTTGTCTTCTTTATTAAAACCAAACTCTGAAATGAATTTCCTCTTTGGAAAAAGATTTATTTTATGCAGGTGGTAATAAATCAATTCTGTTTCCGGATACAGCTTGTTATAAGGATTATTATGCCATTTACTTGGATCTAAGGCTAAAACATCTTCTACATAGTGTATGTTATACACCTCAGACCAAATATCTTGAATCATGGTTCCCCCGGTGCCAACATTTAAGGTCTGAGCACCAAGGTAAAATCCAACAATGGGGAATTCCGGATTTTCATTGAGCAGAGGTTCAAAATCAGTATTTTGGTTTCCGCCCAAGAGATGAAAGACTAGAGATAGTTCTAAAAAATGGCGGTATGGTGTGGAAATTGACGTTAGTAAATTAGTTGTATGATTATAAATAAAAGGAGGAATGTCCGCTCCTCCAAATAACATAATACCGTCAGATTTCAGGAAAATATTCTTGAAATCCGGGCTATAGGAATTTTTTTGAAATATAATTTTTTCATTTAAGGTACCGAATAATTTATGGAATTTTATCCAATTGATTTTATTATCCTGTATAAATGTAATGGCCTGATTATAGTTGGTTTTTTCTTTTACATGAAACACTCCTATAACCAATAACTTATCAATGCTGATTAATCCTTTATCCCGAAGATTTTGCATAGTAGCTATTCTTTTTATAGATGGATTCAGTATGGTTATCCGGATACTGTCTGAATAAATAGATGCTGAATTAAAATATTTCTGGCCAAACAGAGATTCCCAAATGATTAAACCTGATAACAGAATTAGTAATTTTGACCATCTTAAAAAATATCTCTTCATAATTACTCCTGATTTAAACTAAATGATTAAAAGCAGAGAGTCTCAGAGGAAAACATTAGACAGAAAGAAATATTTTCTGTGTTCTCTTTCTTTAATTTAATGATTTTTATGATTATTTCTTTCTTTTAGACAATGAGTTTATTATTTATACAGTAATAATTTTCCTGCTCCTGCAGAATTTTTTTTATTCTTATCTATTTCTTCTTAATGTATTACCGCCAGCTTCCCTACTTTTGTCTCCCCTTCCTTTATAGCTGTAACTATTAAATATACTCCACCTGCTACATAGTCACCAGATTCATTTTTTCCATCCCACCTAATCATTTTTCCTTTTACCTCATCCTGAGAAAAATTTTTTATCAAGTAACCACTTGGAGAATAAATATTTACAGTTGTATTCAGGGCAAGGTTGTCTATGGTTACAGAGCTATGTTTTCCCAGTATAAAAGGATTTGGATACACTAGTACATTATTCAAATTTGGTTCTGGTTCTGCATAAGGAGTTTGTAGACAGGTAAGCCCCTTGCTTGTACCAACATAGAGATTTCCGGTTGAATTATCCAATTCAAAGGATAATATATCATTTGAAGTCAACTGGCTGTTTTCTTCATTGTAATGTTCACCAAAAAAATCATCTGTAGCAAAAAAACTCAATCCCTGATCCATACCAACCCAGAGATTATCAAAACCATCCAAAAGAAGAGATTGAACATATTGAGAAGGAATCTGATAGTTAGGAGTAAGAGAGTTATAATAATAATAGTAAAGTCCGATAGCAGTACCTATCCACACTCCTCCATTTTTATCTGCTGTAAGTGACTTTATTTCTTCACTCTCTAATCCATCCGATGTTTTTAAAGTTCCGGCAAAATAATCATCACTCGTAATAGTTGGGGTATTCTTATCGTCAATAACAAACACCCCGTTATTATCTGTTCCTATCCATTTATATCCATAGGAATCCTCGGTTATGCAGCTAAGCAAAGAATCCTGAGTGGTATAATAAGTCCATATAAAATCTCCGGTAGTTGTATCATTCACAACTGAGATAAGATATGATTTCTTGTCAGAACGGTAATTCAGTATCCAGACAGCTCCATTGTGGTCCACCATCATATCAGATACTACAGCGTAATCATGATCATCTGAAATTCCGCCTAAAAAATCATTTTGAGCATTAAAAAATTGAAAGGTTGAGTCATTTTTCAATAATACTATTCCACCTCCCCAGGATCCTATCCATACATTATTAGAATTGTCCACAACCACAGCATACATATTCTCTGATATTAAATCACTAATATTTGATTTATCATACACCTGCCAGGATTCACCATCAAATGAAGAAAATCCCCCGGTAACTGCACACCATAAATTACCTTTTTTATCCATGGCTAAATCTTTAAATACATTACTTTGGGAACAATTGGGAACAAAAATATTCCAATTCTGTTGATCTGGAAAAGTATATTTCAATCCTCTTTCAGTTCCTGTCCATACTTCGATATCAGTACAGGTTAAAGAAATACCATTTGAAAAACCACTCGCAATCCGATTTAGTCTATCATCTGTTAATTTGTAAATACCATTACCAGAAAGAACATGTAATTCCGTATCAGTGAAGGCCAGATCACGAACACCGGAAGATTTAAAATGCTGATCAGTTTGTACATTTTCCCAGGTATTTCCTGCTTTCCGTGCTAAAAGCTTATCCGTACCGACATAAATGGTATTATCATAACTCAATAAACTGGTTATATTGGATGATGGAAGTCCGTTTTCAGCAAAAAAATTTGTCCAGTTGGCCGGATCCAAGAGATTGGTATTATTCAGTTGAGAATAAGCTAATCCTTGCTCAGTAGCTGCCCAGATATTATTACTTGCAATAACAATATCTCTCACCGGAAGTTCTACCTGAAGATCTAATCCTAATTGTTTATAGGTTTCCTTTACCTCCTGCTTTGATTTAATATACAGGCTCAAGCCCAAATCCAGCCCTACAAATAGAGAATCTCCTACAGAATTCAAGCAGGTAATGCTGTTACCCTGATAATCAAAAATTGTGTAAAAATTAAAATTATTTATATCAAATTTTTGAATTAAACCATTATTAAAACCAAGCCAGATTATTTCATTAGAATCACTTGCCATAGATGTTACAAAATTGGAAGCAAGCCCATTAAGGCGAGTCCATTGTTTTACTTCTTGATTGGAGGGATCATAAGCAAATATTCCTCCTTCAGTTGCACACCATACAATTCCATTTTTATAGCATAGATCATTGATTGTATACATGGAAGTATAAGTCTTCCAGGTAAAATTTGAACTAAAAACAGGTATTACAAAAATCAATAATTGCAATAATAACAATATCCTCTTCAAAATTACAATCTCCCTTTTAAATCTGCCATTTCAATTGCTGACAATGCTGCTTGCCATCCCTTATTTCCTTGTTTTGTTCCTGCTCTCTCAACAGCTTGTTCTATGGTATCGCAGGTAATCACTCCATAAATTGTTGGTATACCTGTTTGAAGATTTACTTGGGCTATACCTTTAGTAAGTTCATTAGCTATATATTCAAAATGTACAGTACCACCCCGTATAACTGCAGCTAGACAGATAACTGCATCATACTTTTTACTATCTGCCATTTGTTTAGCAATATTAGGTAATTCAAAAGAACCTGGTACCCACACAATATCAATTTTATCTTCTTCTCCCCTATGTCTGTTTATACAGTCCAGGCTTCCTTCCAGCAATTTTTTGGTTATTAATTCATTAAATCTGCTTACCACAATACCAAACTTTTTCCCTTTTGCATCAAGTTGACCTTCAATTATTTTTGACATAATTCCTCCCATTTATATAGTACTTATTGATCTTTTTATCTTTAGATAATCCGAAAAATTTTAAAAATCAGGTTATTTCTTCACTATCCAGTTCTTTAAGATCAAATGCCCCAGTTTATCCCGTTTTGTCTGCAGATAAAAGGCATTCTCACGAGTTGGTTCAACCACCAAAGGAATACGCTCAACAATAGTAAGACCATATCCCTCCAGTCCCACTATTTTCTTGGGATTATTGGTAAGTAGAGAAATTTTCCTTGCTTTCAGATCATACAGTATTTGGGCACCCACTCCATAATCTCTAAGATCCGGGGCAAATCCCAGCTCTTCATTTGCTTCTACTGTATCTTTCCCCTGATCCTGTAGTTTATAGGCCTTTATTTTGTTATCTAACCCTATACCGCGACCCTCCTGCCGCATATAGAGAAATATACCCTTTCCTTCTTTCTCAATCTTTTTTAAGGCATTATGCAACTGCTCACCACAATCACAACGTCTGGACCCAAAAACATCCCCTGTCAGGCATTCTGAATGAACCCGAACGAGAATCTTCTCTTTAGGATTAATGGTTCCTTTCACCAGGGCTAAATGGTGATGCTCATCAATATCACTTTTATAGAGATGAAGTTTAAATTTTCCCCATTTTGTGGGTAAATAAGTGGTTACTTCTTTGTGTACCAGTTTATCATGTCTGGTTCGGTAAGCAATTAAATCTTGGATTGTAAGTATCTTAAAATCAAATCGCTGGGCAAATTTTTCCAGAGCTGATAACCGAGCCATACTACCATCTTCATCCATTATTTCACATAATACTCCTGCATTTTCCAAACCTGCTAGACGGGCCAGATCTACAGCAGCTTCAGTATGACCGGCCCGACTTAAAACACCCCCTTTTTCAGCCCTGAGAGGAAATATATGACCTGGTCTGACCAAATCTTCAGCTTTGGATTCAGGATTCACTAATACTGTAATTGTTGTAGCCCGATCAAAGGCTGATATTCCGGTTGATGTTCCCTGCGCAGCATCAACAGAAACTGTAAACGAAGTACCCAGTTTAGATGTATTTTCTCGAACCATGGGATGTAAATCAAGTTCATCCAGTCTATCTGCAGTAAGTGAAACACAAATTAAACCTCGTGCATGTTTAGCCATAAAATTAACCTTTTCAGGAGTAATATGCTCAGCAGCAACGATTAAATCTCCCTCATTTTCACGATCTTCATCATCTGCTACTATTAACATCTTACCATTTTTATAATCCTCTATCGCCTCTCCAACTGTGCATATTCTTTTCATATCATACCCTTAAATTCAAAAAAAATTAGCAAAATATTTTCTTAGCTACAAGACTATAACTTTTACTGTAAAAAATGTAGTATTTTGTTATCTCTATTTAAATCATCATTTTTTGCTTTGATAAACTTCTCAATATATTTCCCCACTATATCTGATTCGATATTGACTTTATCCCCTCTTTTTTTATTAATAATGGTTGTATTCTGTAAGGTATAGGGGATAATTGAAATAAATATTCTATTATCCCTGATATCAGCAATTGTTAAGCTAATACCATCTATTGCTACTGATCCCTTTTTTATCATATATCTTTCTAAATCTGAGGGTATTTCAATCTCAATGATTCTGTTATCTGCCTTATCAATTATAGAAGAAATCCTTCCTATACCATCAACATGACCATACACAAAATGTCCCCCCAAACGGGCATTACTACTCAGAGCTCTTTCCAGATTTACCTCTGTTTCGGTTTTGATCATTCCTAGAATTGAGGTATCAAGAGTTTCTTTAACAGCATCTACCGTGAAACTATTAGTACCACATTCAATTACTGTTAAACACACTCCGCTCACAGAAATAGAATCCTCAATGGAGAGATCATTAAATACTCTCTCGGCAGTAATGGTAAATTGCTTTCCAGATGGTATAGTTTTAATCTTTTTTATTATACCTTTTTCTTCAATAATCCCTGTAAACATTACAACCACCCATTAAAAATAATCTCTTTTCCTTTTTTTTGCCACTTAATTTCTTTAAAACTGTCTGGGGATAAAGTTATAGTATCCTCTAAATCACCAAAACTTTCAATTCCATCACCAAAAATCCTGGGAGCAATAAAAATAACGATTTTATCCACCTCTCCTTGCCTTAAAAAGGTGGTAAAAACCTCTTTTCCGCCTTCCACCAGTACTGATATCATTCCATTATCAAAAATTTTTTCCAATAATTTTACAATATCAACGGTTCCCTTATTATTTTCATCCAAAATCCAGACCTTGCTACCTTGTTGTTTAATTGATTTTATTTTATTTACAGGAGCTTTTTCTGTAGTGGCTATAATTGTATTATACCTATCAATGTTAGTTAAAACATTTACATTTAAAGGGATACGAAGTCTGCTGTCAAGAATTATTCGTTTACACCCATTACCCTTTACTAATCGTACTGTAAGTTTAGGATTATCCTGAATAACTGTATTAATACCAACCAGAACACAATCTGCAGCTTTTCTCATATTATGAACTAATTTTCTGGCATTTTCACTGGTTATCCACTTTGATTCTCCCTTAGTCTTTGCAATCTTACCATCAAGAGTTTGAGCAATCTTTAAGATAACAAAAGGTTTCTTCTGAATCACTGATTTTACAAATGCTTCATTTAATTCTCTGCATTCCTTCTCCATTATGCCGAGTTCGACATCAATTCCTACTGATTTTAAAGTATCAATTCCTTTCTGTTTTACAAAAGGATTAGGATCCTTCATACCAATTACTACTTGCGAAACACCATATTTAATAATTTCATCAACACAGGGGGGCGTTTTACCATAATGGACACATGGCTCAAGATTGACATACAAGGTTGAGTTTTCAGCTTCAGAAGGTTTGAGTTTATGTAAAGCATCTACTTCAGCATGAGGACCACCAAAATAGGCATGATATCCTTCAGAAATTATCTTTCCGTTTTTAACTACTACAGTCCCCACCAGAGGATTTGGACTTACCTTACCCCTTCCTTTACAGGCAAGTTGTAAAACTCTTTTCATAAATTTCGTATGCATACACAAAACCCCGATATTCATTCGGGGCAGGTAAAATTATAGTAAATATTTATTGCCAACTTCTCCCATCCGGACTTTAACCGTCGGCATCAGATTCTCACTGATTCATGGAGTATGTAAAATGTACATACTCCATCGTGGGCTTTAACCACCGGTAAGGAATTTCACCTAACCCCGAAGATGACATAAAAAGATAAATTATTTTTTATTTAAAGTCAAGAAAAGTTTGCAATAAATTTGTTTGAATTAAATTCGAGAGAAGGATTTTCAAGTTTAGCTACCTCACTCCTTTTTCCCTCTCTGTGTTCTTTGTGGTTTTAGGTGATAGATTAAATTTTCACACCAAGACATCACGGTACTAAGGAAAACATAGTATGTTTTATTCACTAACTCACCCCCTGAGTCTCCCTCTTTTTTGAAAAAGAGAGGGGGAGATGTCAGGGGCACAAAGAGTAATTTTTTAATTAGCTATTTTATTGATAAGGTCTTTTTTTCATCCCCTTCTCTTTTCTAAAGAGAAGGGGTTTGGGGATGAGTTTAAAATTAAACTTAATGTAAGATTCTAGGTTAGGTATGTAAAAAAATTAAGAAAAAAATGAATCAACAAAAAAACGATGTATTCTTAGATCACTGGTTAATTCAGGATGGAAGGTCATGGCCAATATGTTCTCATTCCTTACCATGACAGGCTCATTTTTATAAAATCCAATAGATTCAGTATTTTTACCTGTAGCTACTATCCTGGGAGCTCGTATAAAAACTCCTTCAAAAAATGGTCTATGCTTGAAAATTGTAATATCAACCTTATCAATAAAAGAATCCTTCTGACGCCCAAATCCATTTCGCTGTACAGCTATATCAATTAATTTCAGTGTATCCATCTGTTTATCATTTTCTACTTGTTTGGAAAGAGTTATTAAACCAGCACAGGTTCCCATAATGGGTTTTTTTTTAGAAAAATCAATTATAGATTTAAACATTCCTGTATTTCTGAGTAATTTTAAAAAAGTAGTGGATTCCCCCCCAGGTATAATAAGACCCTTACAAGCATTAAGCTCTTCAGGCCACCGGACATTAATTGGTTCTACTCCAATTCTTTTCAAACTTTTTTGATGGAGGGTAAAATCGCCTTGAATTCCAAGCACACCGACCTTTCTGAGCATTTACCAACCTCGTTCCTGCATCCGCTCTTCTTCTGGGATTTTAGAAATCTCCAGACCAGGCATTGCTTCCTTAAGTCCTTCTGAAGCTTTAGCTACCATATCAGGATTATCATAATGAGTAGTTGCCATCACAATAGCTTTTGCTCTTTGTTCAGGATCTTCGGATTTAAAAATTCCAGAACCCACGAAAACTGATTCAGCCCCGAGCTGCATCATTAAAGAAGCATCCGCAGGTGTTGCGATTCCTCCTGCTGCAAAATTTGGAACCGGCAGCTTTTTCTTTTTTTTAACATACTTTACAATTTCAAGTGAAACGCCTATATCTTTGGCGGTTATGACCAACTCATCATCTCCAAGTGTGATAATCCTTTTTATTTCAGATTGAACCATCCGCATGTGTCGTACTGCTTCAATAATATTTCCACTACCTGCTTCACCTTTTGTCCTGATCATAGCAGCTCCTTCAGATATTCTGCGAAGTGCTTCTCCCAGTTCCCTGCATCCGCATACAAAAGGAACTTTAAATTTCCATTTGTCAACATGATGTTTATCATCTGCAGGTGTCAATACTTCACTTTCATCAATAAAATCAACTCCTAAGGATTCAAGTACCTGTGCTTCTGCAAAATGTCCAATTCTACACTTTGCCATTACGGGAATGGAAACGGAATTCATAATCTTTTTGATAACACCAGGATTTGACATCCTTGCAACTCCACCGTGAGTTCGAATATCAGCAGGTATACGTTCCAAAGCCATTACTGCTACTGCTCCGGCATCTTCTGCGATTTTTGCCTGTTCAGGAGTAGTAACATCCATGATTACTCCTCCTTTAAGCATTTCTGCAAGCCCAATATTTAATTTATGAGCTTTATTTATTGTAAACATTACATCATCCTCCTGGTATTTATAATGAATGTAATTTTTTCGATATAATGTACAAAACTTTTAAACCTTTATCAATAATTTTCCCTTGCTTTTTATAAATAAATTGGTTTACTTTTTTACATAATTTTTACAACTTAAATAAAAATGAAAAAAAATAAAATTACTACAAAACTATATGAAAATTATTAATCCTTCATTTATGAAATATTGGTGCTCCTGGCCTCTGTGGAAAGGTATTAAAAAAAATAATCATATTTTTCTTACATTTGATGATGGACCTCATCCAAAATTTACCATTCCTACTCTACACATGTTAAAAAAATTTAATGTAAAAGCAACCTTTTTTTTGACAGGGGAAAAAATAATTCAATTTCCAGGTATTGTTGAAGAAATAATAAAAAATGGACATACACTAGGAAACCACGGATTTTCCCACGACACTTTAATTTTTAAAAAGAAAAGATATATTTTAGAAGAAATTGATAAAACCTCTTCAGCTATTAAAAATATTACAGGTGAAACTTCCCGACTTTTCCGACCTCCTCACGGCTGGTTTGATTTCCGTTTTAAGAAAATCATGCAGCAAAAACAAATGGTAATGGTATTATGGACACTACTATCCTATGATTTCATGGAAACCTCTTCATCCAATCTTTTTCAAAGAGTAACTCAAAATATTAAAACTCATGATATTGTAGTATTCCATGACGGACATGACAATGCTTCTGTCATGTTACAATCATTACCTGATATTCTTGCTTGGATAGCTGATAAAAAATGGACTATAAGTGGAATTTTTTAAATGATAACAATAATTCTTTATAATTTAATCATAGTCTTTCTTTTATACCTCATTATGTCTTGGCTAACACTCTATGGAATTAGGAAGAAATCTAAACCTGAAAATAAAAATACTCCCTTTGTTTCAATAATTGTTGCTGCCAAAGATGAAGAGCTCTTTATTGAAAAATGCCTCAATTCTTTAAAAAGTATTAAATACCCTTCTAATAAAATCGAATACATACTTATAAACGACCGTTCAACAGACAAGACCAGATTTCTAATGAAACAATTTACAGATCTAATGGAGAATTCTAGAATCATTGATATTAAAATTTTACCAAAAAACAGAACCGGTAAAATAAATGCATTGATAAAAGGGACTGAAGCTGCAAAAGGAGATATTTTTCTCTTTACAGATGCAGATTGTGAAGTGCCTGAAGATTGGGTAGATTCGTTTATTAAGCATATCGACTCTGGAACAGGTATGGCTGGAGGATTTATAGTTCTGGACCGTAAACATGAAAAATCTCCTTTATTCCACTACCTGCAGTCTATTGATTGGATTTTTTTGACTTCAATCGGTCATGGATGGGCTAATCTAGGTAAACCTTTGAGTATATTCAGAAATAATTTTGCTATAAAAAAGTATATCTATGAAAAATGCGGAGGATTCGAATCTATCGAAAATCATATAACAGAAGACTATGCTTTAATGAAAAATGTTCTTTCCAAAACAGAAGCAAAAGTAAATTTTGTCCTCAGTGATAAGAATACAGTTTATACAAATCCTGTAAACAAGGTTCGAACATTTTTTCACCAACGTAAAAGATGGGCATTAAGCAGTTCCAAACGAGGCGTATTATCAATTTTGCTATCCTTAATTTCACTTTTAACCCGAATACTGATAATTATTACCTTAATATCTCAAATGTTTTTAACAGGTTTAATTGCAATGTTATTGCTTACCTTTCTTGATACAGCAATACTTCTCTACCCTATGAAAAAGTTAAAACGATTGTATCTACTAAAATATATATTTTTATTTGAAATTTATTTCACCGTATATCAAATATTTTTTACTCCCCTAGCATTATTTGCAAAAAAAGTTCTTTGGAAATCAGATAAATACTCATTAAATTAAAATGTTGATACATTGCTATATAGATAATAAACTAAAAATATTTTCCTTTCTCTTTAACTTTGTTAGTACATGATAAATATTTTAAAAAAATTAAATCCCTACCCCCTACTTTGTAACTACTATATCACAACCAGATGTAATGCCCGTTGCACTTTTTGTGATATACATAAAAAAAAAGGTATTGATGCAAATGTAAAAGAGATAAAAACTAATCTTCAGGCTCTGAAAAGACTTGGGATCAGTTTTATTGATTTTACAGGCGGTGAACCACTTCTTCATCCCCACATAACAGATATTCTTACAACTGCAAAAAATATGGGATTCATAACCACTATAACTACAAATTGTATCCTCTACCCCACACTCTACAATAAAATTAAAGGACTTGTCAATCTGCTCCACTTCTCCCTTGATGCACCTATCAAGGAGGAACATAATAAAATACGTGGAATAAAATGTTTTGATAAGGTAATAGATAGTATAAAAATCGCAAAATCTATAGGAGATAAACCTGATATTCTTTTTACTATAACTGAAAAAAATAGTAAACATTTAAAAAAAATGGTTACCTTAGCACAAAAAAATCAATGTATACTACTTTGCAATCCTGTATTCAGTTATTTTGACAATCCTGGTTTAAACCAAGAAACCTTGAATAAAATACTTTCTTTTTCTTCTGAACCGTATGTTTACATTAACCGGGGAATTATTCATCTTATGAAAATGGGAGGAAATAATATTTATAATCCAAGATGTAGAGCAGTATCAACAACCATAGTTATTTCTCCTGATAATCATATTCTTCTTCCCTGTTATCATAGGTATTCAAAAAAAATCCCGATTAATAATGATCTGATTACTCTTTTTAACAGCAAGCTTATAAATTATTTCAGAAAAAAAGAAGGACGCTTTTCTTACTGTAATGGATGTAGTATTAGTTGTTATTTTGATCCATCCTTTACCTATGGTATTGATGATTATTTTCTTTTGAGCCAATTATCTAAAATAAAATACTGTTTTGATAAATATATCAGAACAATTTTTACAAAAAAATAACTTTTATATTATCAATTTTTTATTTTTTTCAATTATGAAAGAATTATATTTCTATAGATTTCCTACAGCATAAAAAATTTATGAAAATTATTACTCTGCAGGTAATTCTTCGTATAAAATTAACTCTTAAAACCGATTTTTAATATGATTTTTCAAGGAATATAAAACCTGACTTTTTTGTCTTATCTCTTCCCGGGAAATTGTCTGATTTTCAAGTCTGTTAAGAAAAACTCCTTTAGCTTCTACTACCCCCCCTGGACCAATATAAACACCTGGCATGATTCGTATTCTTCCCCTATCTTGATTACAGGGGCTGCTAAAAACTATAGCATAGGCAAATCCTTTTCTCCACCATTTCTCTGGTGTACCATGGGTTTTACACCGGTTATTAATAGCAAATAATAAAGCAGATATCAATGTGTTGGGAAAATTCTTTTTAACAAAATTTCCTTTGATTTTAGCAATCGGCGTAATATCAGGTACAGCCCTCAGTTCTCGCAACTCGTCCCCACTTAAAATTCCTTTTTCTATTCTCTTTAAAATTCTATCAATTCTATTACAATCAAAAGAGGTGAATGCTTCGGATAACTCTTTCATAAAGTGATCTAACATAGAGCTAAATGGTTTTAAAACTTCAGAAAAAAAACCTTTTGTGGTAAATAATTTTCGAATTGATATATTAAAATCTAAATATAGTCCCCTATTATCAACTTTCCACTCTTTAGCAGAAAATAACTCCTTAAAGTCTTTATTATCATCAAAATGCTGAATAAACCTATCTCTAATAGCTCTCCCCATTAATATGGAATAATTATTATGGCTAAAAACTCGTCTTTGCGGTAAAGAAAGTTTATTAACCGAAATCCACTTTGCATATTTTGTCTTTCTTGATTTATGCGGAAATTCAGGCCATCCCCATATCATTGTATGCCATTTTGTTGGAATGCTTTGAAAACCACCTTTCTCTTCCTCTTCCCCCCACGATCGGGGTGACCAATTGAAGCCAGCATGAATTGTTTTGTTAGTATCTCTTTTAGAAATAAATTCCAAAACAGAATCCCATAACTCCATCAATGTATCACCTTCAGAATCATTACATAATTCCGGAGATGGAATATAGCGGTCAGTACTCATTTCCATAATCATTACATGCACATCCGGACTGTAAGGACTGTAAACAGAGATTACGGACCAGAGCCTTCCTTGAATATTTATATCAATAATTTCACTCCTTTTGAGAATTTTTATCATTTTTTCTAAATTCAAGGAATCTGCTGGACGAATTCTTTTTGTCGCTTTAAAGTTTTCCTCACCCGATTTAATAAAAGGTGAGAGAGGAAAAGTTAACTGAAGTAATTTATCTGAATGCATTATTTTCTTATAATTTAACTTATATGAATAAATACTAAATTATTATAACCAAAACATTAATTATATTACTTATTCAGCTTATTGAAATAGGATATTAAAAAGCCAAACAAAAATATCAATAAATTATTCCGAAATAAAATAAAATTTTATTTAAAAAAATCCAAGTAGTTTAAGTGCCATTATTACTATAGCGCACATTAAAACTATACGAATAACTCTCTCTCCGCCTCTTACTGCAATTTTTGCTCCCCACCAGCCTCCAATAGCCATTCCTAAGGCTAAAAGAATTCCAAATATCCAATATATATTTTTCGTTAAAATGAAAACCAATAAAGCTGGTATAGTGTATATAAAAACAATAAAAACTTTATGCATATTAACCCGGACAAGACTTACCTTTAATAAATAGTATAATGAAGCCATTAAAAGAAAACCTACTCCAACTTGAATAAAACCTCCATAAAATCCTATTCCAAGCATAGCCGGGTATACCAGCCAGTTTGGTTTTGATCTATTTAAGCTTATATCCTTTTTTTTTGATGAAAAGATCATTGAGAAAACTATTCCTATCATTACTATTCCAAGAATCTTTTGGAATTCATCATTAGTAAGTTTTACAGAAATCAATGCTCCTGCAATTGCACCAGGTAACGCAAAACAAGCAAGAGTGAAACTGGTCTTAAAATCATAAAATTTTTGTTTACGAAATGAAGTGACTGAAAAAAAAGTCTGTACTAATATACCAATTCTGTTGGTTCCATTTGCAACTGAACTATTGAGACCAAGAAAAATCATTACAGGAAGTGTTAAAGAAGATCCACCTCCTGCATTTACATTAATAAATCCGGCTATTATTCCAGTAATAAAGAGTATACTTAACTTTAAAATCTCTGACATAAACCATAACTAATATTAAAGAACACAATCATAAAAATTTATGTATTTTTTATAAAATCCTCAACCATTGTATAGGCTTCATTATCTGAATACTGTTTTGGTGGATGTTTATAAAAATAGGCAGAAGGAGCATACAATACTCCACCTACCCCACGGTCAGATGCTAACTTTGTGCAACGGATTACATCAATTGCAACCCCAGCAGAATTTGGAGAATCTTCCACTGAAAGACGCAGTTCTATATTCATTGGTATATCGCCAAATAATTTTCCTTCCATACGAAGGAAACAGACTTTATTATCTTTCTGCCAAGGTACGTAATCACTTGGACCTATATGTATATTCTCATCAGCCAATCTTTCCGAGGAAACAGATTGAACAGCTTCTGTCTTAGATTCCTTTTTTAAACTCAGTCTGGATCGATTAAGCATATTAAGAAAATCTGTATTACCTCCTGTATTTAATTGATAGGTTCGTTCCAATTTAACACCTCGTTTATGAAATAAATCTGCAAGTGTTCGATGTGTTATAGTTGCACCTAATTGTGCTTTTATATCATCTCCAATTATTGGTAAACCTTTTTGCTCAAATCTTTTAATCCAATCTGGATTACTTGCAATAAAAACAGGCATATTATTAACAAAACCAACTTCTGCATTAAGGGCACATTCAGCATAAAACTCTGTAGCTTTTACTGAACCTACTGGAAGATAGTTTACAATCATATCAGCTCCGGATTGCTTGATAATACTTACCACATCATTTATATCAGGTTCTCTTTCCTTAGAAGGAATAAAGGTATATTTATCATCAAAATCTTTCATATGATCAGAATAGCCATCTAGTATTTTACCCATTTTAACAATAGTACCACTTTCAGGTATCATTTTATAAAAAATTTTTGTACAATTTGGATAGGAAAATATTGCTCTATTAACATCTATTCCAACTTTACGTTTATCAATATCAAAAGCTGCAACCACATCTATATCACCTGGCAAATATCCTCCAATTTCCCAATGCATCAAACCTATCGCCTCACTACGTTTTTTATTACGATAATAATAAATACCCTGAATTAAAGAACTAAGACAATTCCCTACCCCAACAACCGCAATCTTAATTTTGTCCATTTAAGTTTACTCCTCTAAAAAGACTGGTTTTAGTAAAAATATAAAATTGACTTTAATGATTATCCATAATTAAAATTAATAAAATTTGTAATGGTATTTAAGTTAACGTTTTGTTAGCTTAAATGCAAAAAATTTTTTATACTTTGTTAAAATATTCTTTTTAAGCTAAATGTTAAATAATAAGGTTCATCCGAGTTTTAGTTGGTTGTAGCTTGCATGATTTTAAGACCAAAATATTCTAAATCACGATACCCGTATGCTTTTCTTTTTATGACTTTGATTTTGTTATTTATACCTTCAAGTTTGTTTGTGTGAATTGGGAACTTGCAATGATTGATAATACCGTAACTGTATCGCTTCAGTGTTTTAGTAAATTTGATAAGATGTTGGCATCCAGTCTCTTTGGCAAGATTGCACCAGTACTCAAGGAATCGGCCAGCCCATTTGGAATATTTGTATTGCCAAAGTCTTTTTAGATAATCTTTTAAAAGATAGACTATTGATAAAAGTTCATTTTCTCTTAGTATTTTTTTTAACCTAGGCCGTTCTTTGTCATTAAGATTTTCGGGATTCTTAAGAAGCAGAAATCGTGATCGCTTCA
The DNA here is from genome assembly GCA_964442615.1 of uncultured bacterium. Taxonomy (GTDB): domain Bacteria; phylum Zhuqueibacterota; class QNDG01; order QNDG01; family CAYUAG01; genus CAYUAG01. The sequence goes on along the minus strand of CAYUAG010000049.1, from coordinate 8,740 downwards.
TTAATTTCCTCAAGGTTGGATCAGCATCCCTGTACTGCCCGGCTCTAATTTTATCTATCACCTTGCTGAAAGAAGCGATTACATGAAAGGGATCAAAAACGATCAATGCGTTCCGGCAATATTTTGTAAAGGCATTGATGTAAGTATCCCACATATCCATAGCAACAGCTTTAATCGTTTTAAGTGTCTTTGCGGGCAGTGAATTAAGGAACTCTGAGATGGATATGTAATCTCTTTTCTTAACGACACCGATCACATGTCCTGTGACAAAGTCAGCAATGATCGTCAGATAGTTATGTCTCTTTTTAATGCTGATCTCATCCACACAAAGGATCTCAAGGTTTTCTGGAATGGGATTTTTGAATTGATCTTTCAAGGTCTGTTTATCTATACGTCTGATTTGATCCCAACTGAGACCTGTATGATTAGAGACATCAAGTATACTCATAACTTTACAGAGTTCGTAAATATAAATGGCAAATCTATTAGTGACTCTTGAATAGGGATCAACAAAATCATGATGTTCAACTTTTATTCCGCAATTGTTACAGTATACGGTACGATATGTATACTCAATCTCAACCCTGGAACCGGACATGGACAGATCATAGATAACTCGTTTATTGTATGAATGAATACTTTTTACTTTTTGTAAACATCCAGAACAAATTGGAGAATATCTCTTGTCAGGTGTGATTTTCACAACAGTTAATTTTTCAGTTTTAGAATTAATTTTATCAATTTTTACTCGACTAAATGGAAATAAATTTGTTATATTATTATTGGACATCCTGCAACCTCACTTAGCTAATGTTGTTATTGTGTCTAACAATAATTTAACTAAAAGGTTGTTCGATGTCTATTTATTTTCTAAATTGTATTTACGACCAACTCATTGTCGGAAGAACCAATAATATTTACTCTAACTTTGTTACTAGAATGGTTATATAAAATCACAATCCTTAACTTAATTTTTAAAAATAATACAATTAAAAAACCTCCTGCTTTTCAAAAATTTAAAATGTAATGATTTATTATATTTTATCAAATAATGTTGCATTTCAATATTTATTTATTTATATTATAGTGAAAAATGCTTTATTGAATGGAATAAATTTTTCATTCAAGCAATCAAGAAAAGGAGGGAAATAAGTTATTATGGAAAAAATCAAAAAAGTATTAACCGTCATAGGAATGGTTGGTCTCATTACTAGTATAGGATTAATCTATACTGGATGTGCAAAAGAAAAAAAAGTAGAAGAAGAAGGTATTAAAAAGGAAGCTCAAGTAGAAACGGTCCAGGATACTACAGCACAAGATACTACTGCAGTAGAACCCGAAGAATAAACTGAAAACAGACAGATAATTATACAGTATTTTATACTAAATTATTTCTATGAAAAAATTAGCCAAAGCGTTACGGCTCATTCATTAAAAATGAGCCGTTTTTATTTACCATTCAATTGACGTCAAATAACATTTGAATTTATCAATCATTTTTTTAATATTGAATAGAATGTTTAGATTTAAAGCAACAGGGGTGATTAATAGTTAAAAAAATATAATACCGCTACAGAGTTCAAAAATTAAACAAAAAATTACTTAAAGTAAAAAAATAAATTAATTCTTGGTGAACTTTAAACGAGCTTAGATTACTTTGAAAGTATTTATTATTTTTTTATCAATCCCAAATTACTAATGATTAACTTCAAAGGAACTTATGCAGTCAATAAATCTTACGGCACCAGCAGGTTCATGGGAGAGTCTGCAATCAGCAATAGAAGCAGGAGCAAACTCAATTTACTTTGGTATACATCAATTTAACATGCGGGCTAATACTTCCAAATCATTTGATCGAAATGATCTGGATAGAATAGCCATCTTATGCAAAAAAGAGAAAGTAAAAAGTTATCTTGTCCTTAACACTCTGATTTATGATGATGAAATTAGTAATCTGGAAAAAATTTGCCAATGGGCAAAAAAGGCAAAACTAGATGCTGTAATTGCCAGTGACTGGGCTGCTATACAGACTGCACTAAGATATGATCTTAAGGTACATCTCTCAACGCAAGCCAATGTTTCCAACTTTGAAGCAGTAAAATTTTTTGCCAAATACTGTGATGTTATTATTCTGGCCCGAGAATTATCATTAAAACAAATTGAATCTATATGTTCAGATATTAATAAACAAAACATTCGAGGACCTGGGGGAGATTTGATACAGATTGAAATTTTCGTACACGGAGCTTTATGTGTGTCTATCTCAGGTAAATGCTACATGAGTCTAGCACTTTATAACAAATCTGCTAACCGGGGAGCCTGCATTCAACCCTGTAGAAGAAGTTATACTGTAACAGATGATCAGACTGGTAAGCAGCTAAAGATCGAAAACAAATACATAATGTCTCCGAGTGATCTCTGTACTATTGGTATGATAGATAAATTAATAAAAGCAGGGGTGTCGATCTTTAAAATTGAAGGCAGGAGTAGATCTTCAGATTATGTATACAAGGTTACCAAAGCATATAGAGAAGCAATTGACAGTGTTAGTAAAGGGACCTATTCAAAAGTAAAAATTAATCAATGGAAAGAATCTTTAAAAAGTGTTTATAACAGAAATTTCTGGCAGAATGGGTATTATCTTGGCCATAAGCTGAATGAATGGGCAGCTTCCTATGGTTCTCAATCTTCCCTGGAAAAGGTGTACGTGGGAAAGGTAACAAACTATTTTCAAAAATCACATATTGGAGAATTTTTAATAGAAAATAATAAGATTAAGATCGGAGATAAAATTATAGTTACCGGCACTACCACCGGCTATGCTGAAACTGTAGTAAAAAGTATTTTTAAAAATGATGTAGCTGTTAAGGCTGCATCTACAAAATCAATTATTACTATCCCCTTTCCAGAAAAAATTCGTCGAAATGATAAAATCTATGTACTAAAAAAACGAACTGATCCTTATACACCATGAATGTTTTTATAATTAACAGCAACCAATTGTTAATTTTTATTTCTAATTGAATTTCTTCTAAAAAATCCACCTACACTCTACTTGAATTTATCATACATTTAAAGTATATTATCAAAACAAAATAGTAATACTAAAGAGGTATTAATGAATATTTATGGAATAATCATTCTAACAACCTTGCTCTTTGATTACATCCTAAATATCTTTGCGGATTTAGTGAATTTAAAGAATCTCAAACCTGAACTTCCAGAAGAATTTAAAGATGTGTTTGATGAACAGGTATATGCAAAATCTCAACAATATACAAAAGTAAAAACAAAATTTGGTTTTGTAACCTCATCCTTTAATTTAATATTAGTGCTTATATTCTGGTTTTTTGGTGGATTTAATTTCATCGATCAAATAATTAGAAGCTGGAATTTACATCCTATATGGTCTGGTCTGATTTATATAGGTCTGTTGTTACTTATCAAAACTATCTTATCTATTCCCTTTGCTATCTACTCTACTTTTGTTATTGAAGAAAAGTTTGGTTTTAATAAAACCACTCCTAAAATATTTATTACTGACTTGTTAAAAGGATTTGCTATATCAATAATTATTGGTGGTCCTCTTCTGACAGGAATTCTTGCCTTTTTTCAATATGCCGGTAATCTAGCCTGGCTTTACTGCTGGATAATCACAGCTCTTTTTACTATCCTTCTCCAATATATTGCTCCCAGATGGATATTACCTCTTTTCAATAAATTTAAACCTTTAGAAGATGGAGAATTAAAAGACAGTATCTATAAGTATACGAACTCTGTCAAATATTCATTATCAGGTATCTTTATCATGGACGGTTCCAAGAGATCTACAAAATCAAATGCATTTTTTACAGGTTTCGGTAAGAATCGTAGAATTGCCTTTTTTGATACTTTGATCCAAAAACACACCATTCCTGAAATGATAGCAATCCTTGCCCATGAAATTGGCCATTATAAAAAGAAACATATTTTTCAGGGTATAATTATCAGTCTATTACATACAGGCATAATTTTTTACCTTATCTCCATATTTATCAGTCACAAAGGGCTTTTTGATGCCTTTTATATGGTTCAAATGTCCATATACTGTGGTTTTATCTTTTTTGGTATGCTCTATACACCTGTGGAACTTATTTTATCAATCTTTATGAATATCCTTTCTAGAAAAAATGAATATGCTGCTGATACATTTGCAACTGAAACAACCGGGGATCCAATATCCATGATTCAGGCACTTAAAAAACTTTCAGTAAACAATCTGGTGAATCTTCTTCCACATAAATTTTATGTATTTTTAAACTATTCACATCCACCAGTTTTAAAACGGATAAATAAAATAAAAAATTATGTGAATACCTGAAAAACATACTGTTGCTTGATAATATAATGAAGAGGAAAGTATGAATAAAAAAGAAAAAGATCTTCCCCGACAACACAGTCCTGAACTGGATGAAATTTTAGGTAAACCTTTTAGAGTACTGGATAACGGATTTATCCGGGTAATTGATTACCTGGGAACTGACTCCTCCATAGTACAGGCTGCCCGAGTTTCTTATGGTAAAGGAACCAAACAGATACGTCAGGACAGGAGTTTAATCCGATATCTCATGCGTCACAGTCATACCTCACCCTTTGAGATGTGTGAATTAAAACTGCATGTCCGAGTACCTATGGATACCTGGAGACAGTGGATTAGACATCGAACCGCTAATGTTAATGAATATTCTACTCGATATTCAGTAGCCATTGATGCAGCCCAGGATACCAAACCGGATGATTGGAGACAACAAGCAAAGATAAACCGACAGAGTAGCAAGGGAAAATTGGATCCGCAGACAGGTGAACAATTCTCCCAAGAAGAACAAAAACTGCATGAACTTTCCCGAAAAGCCTATGATCATAGAATCCAGGCCGGTATTGCCAGAGAACAGGCTCGCAAGGATCTTCCTCTCTGCACCTATACCGAAGCTTACTGGAAAATAGATCTTCATAATCTCCTCCATTTTCTTGAACTCCGAATGCATCCCACAGCCCAACATGAAATCAAAAGTTATGCTAATATAATTGGCCAAGAGATTGTAAAAAGATGGTGCCCCCTAACCTGGGAAGCTTTTCTGGACTATAGAATGAATTCTCTGGTATTTTCGGAAAATGAACTTAAAATATTACAGGTATTGATCCAGGGAAATCATAAAAAAGCAAAAAATATTGTAGATGATTTAGGATGGTTACCTGGAAGTAATAGGAGGGTAAAAAAAGATCTGGAATGTGCGGAATTTGAAGAAAAACTTAAGAAGCTGGGTGTTGAAGTACCGTGGAGAAAAAAAGTTAAAGACTGAGTCCATTGACTCAAGTGGGCTCTACTTCCAAAGTGGAGCCCACCTGATCTTGATCGCTCGGGACATCCTTGTCCTGAGCAGAAAAATACTGAGCTTCACAGTTCAACACAATCAAAAAGTATAGGCCACGGACTTATTTCCGCCACAAGTACAACTTGGGCCGGAGGAGTAAAATTTTCAAAAAAAGTAAAGGTGATTTATAAATTTTAAAAAAAGAAATAATAAAATTAATAAATGATTACTCTATTAGTCCAGCAAGCATAGCATAAGCTCCCAATAACCCACATCAATCCATTTATTGAACTTCCACCCTGCTTCTTTGAAATGGGCAACTTTCTCAAATCCCATTCTTTCATGCAGGGCCATACTAGCTGGATTTGGTAAGGCTATAATACCAATGACACTATGTAGAGTACGTTGACTGAGTTTGGAAATCAGGGCTTTATATAGCTCTCTTCTAATTCCTTGTCCTCTATACTCAGGATCTAGATAAATGGTGCTTTCCACTGTAAATCGATAAGCAAAACGACTCATCCAGGTACTGGCATAGGTATAGCCAGTAATATCTCTCTTTTTCTGAAACCAGCCATGGTAAGGAATCGGTTACTTTTTGTATCTGATTTTGCATTTCTTCAATTGAAACAGTTTGCTCCTCAAATGAAATTATGGTATTTTGGACATAATGGTTATAGGTAACACAGATTGACTTGGCATCCTTAATTGATGCTTTCGTATCATAGATTTTTTTACTATCTTGTTTTGTTAAGTGATTATCCAAAACTTACGATTTTTAAACCTTAAAGGTTCACCATTTTTAAGATACTAGATTCTTCCTGCACATAATCACCTGCATGGGATAAGATATCTATTCTCATATAAGTGATGTAATAAAATTCTTATACAGAGAGATGACGAAAACCTCACCAAACAATTATAATTGATAGATTTTCTGTTACTTCATATTTCTGATGGAACTCATGGCAATATCATGACGTACTTTTACGGTATTAGACAGGATCAGAAATTTTCTGGATTCCATTTGAATACTATTTTGCAGGGTGAGAAATTCATTGTTGATATTTGTCATTTCTGACTTTTGTAAATCCTCTTTATCAACCTCCAATTTTTCTTTGTCTGCTCTTACGACACTATTAATCTGAAGGTTTTGTTTAAGGCAATTCTGGAGTTTTTCCTGATGTTTGGATAACCGCTCGTGGATACTCTTTAACCATTTTGTTTGCTCTTCGCATTCATGCATCTGTGTCGAATTTAAATCTTTTGGATAGGATTCACTAATTAATCTGAGTAATGTTGTCCTGATCTCTGTAAGACAAGTGTCACGCTTTACAAGCGGTACTTTTGGATTAGTTTTTTTAATCTGAATTGTCCGAATTTGAATGGTTGTTGTTGCTTTTTGCTGTTTTGTTTGATGATTTTCTGCAAATATAAATTTAAAATAGATACCACAAAGTAGAATACATAAAAACATAAATAAAAATAATTTGTTATCTCTTTTGTCCAATTTCTTCGTCCTCCAATTTGGGAAAATATATTATCAAATCTATAAATCAAGAATTGTTTTCACATACAAATCTGATAAGTAAATTTATTTTTAAAAATAATTATCTAATTTTTTATTGTCAAAAAATAAGATAGCTTTTAATAATCTTTAATTAAATTCAGCTTACAATTATACATATTTTTAAAAAAAATCTGGTAAGATTCGAGATTATTATTTATCCAGAATTTTCTGAATTTCTTTTACTAATTCCTAAATAT
>CAYUAG010000049.1:0-1612 GCA_964442615.1 uncultured bacterium | reverse complement strand
ATCTTCACTATAAGCTGACATAAAAATTACATTTATATCATTAAACTGTTCATAAAGTTTTGAGGCTAAAGTAAAGCCATCCATAGGATTCATACGTATATCAGTTACAACAATCTTACAGGGTTCTTCTGCCATTATTTCTAAGGCTTCCAAACCACTTTGAGCTTTCTTTACTGAATAATTATATTTTTTAAGGCCTAAAGCCAAAGTTGCTAAAACATTTTTTTCGTCATCAACCAGAAGCACATCAGCCATAAAAACTCCTTTTTTTTACAATAATGAACACTAAATATAGTTAATTATTTAAATAAAATTTACCATTATTAACTACTCCTACACTTTTGCCTTTCATTTCCCACCCATCATAAGGAGTATTCCTAGATTTTGATCTAAAATTATTCTTATCAACTTTCCATTTTTTATTAAGATCAAGAATAGTTAGATTCGCAGGATAATTTTCATCAATTTTAACTAATGGTAAATTCAGTATCTCTCTTGGCTTAATTGACATCATGTGTACAAAATTTTTAAAAGAAAAGACATTTTTATTCACAAAATGAGTTAAAATGAGTCCAACCATGGTTTCAAGGCCTACTATTCCAAAAGCTGCTTTATTAAATTCAACATCTTTCTCATCAAAATGATGGGGTGCATGATCTGATGTAATAATATCTATCACTCCTCTCTTTAATCCATCTAATACTGCTTCTTTATCCTCCTCTGTTCTAAGAGGAGGTTTCATCTTAGTATTTGTATCAAAAGAGGTTACATTTTTATCAGTTAGTAATAAATAATGCGGACAGGTTTCTGCGGTAACCAAAACTCCTCTATTCTTTGCATCTTCAATTATCTTAACACTCCCTTTGGTTGAGACATGAGCAATATGAATTGGGGATTGGGTAAATTCCGCTATCAAAATATCCCGAATAACAATAACATCCTCACTAATGGACGGAATAGATTCCAAACCTAATAATGTTGAATAATAACCTTCATTCATCATTCCTTCTCCGGACAAATCGAGATCTTCACAATGATCAATTATGGGAGTTTTTAAAAACTTAGAATATTCAAGAGAATTCCGCAATATTGAGGCTTTCTCAATTGGTTTACCATCATCTGAAAAACCAACTGCTCCTGCATCCTTCATATCCCCCATTTCAGTTAATTCCTCCCCATTCATTCCCTTGGTTACTGCTCCAATGGGATAAACATCTATCAGTAAACCATTGGCTCGTCTTTTTATGAATTCTACTTGACTCCGAGAGTCAATCACTGGATTTGTATTCGGCATACAGGCAACAGCAGTAAAACCACCTGCCATAGCAGCTGCAGTTCCAGTTATTATGGTTTCTTTATATTCCTGACCAGGTTCTCTTAAATGAGTATGCATATCCATCAAACCGGGAACTATAACTTTATCCGTACAATCAATTGTTCTACAATCCGCAGAAATATTCTTACCTATTTTCTCTATTCGTTTATTTTTAATTAATATATCACCTATTTTATCTGTAGTTGAAGAAGGCTCTACAATATGTCCATTTGTTAAAAGTAATTTGTTAATATCTATATCAATATCAATTTCACGCATAGCTTCATGCGTGACCTT
>CAYUAG010000048.1:0-28231 GCA_964442615.1 uncultured bacterium | reverse complement strand
CAAAGAACAAAGAAAAATCATATAAGGGGGTACGATGTTATTCCGGATCCCTAAAGTAATATTTTTTAAATATTACTTAAGCTTTTCGTTGCTAGAGTTGTTCTTCATCTTTGGTTGTTATTCGGGGCTGTCCCAAAAGTCAAGATTTAAGTGATAATTATTAAGTTATAATTTTAATAAGTCATTGTTTCTTACAGAGATTCTGGATCAAGGTCCGGAATGACAGAGTAAGGGAAAGGACTTTTTAGTCACTCCTGAGCGGAAAAATGAGTAAGTCACCTATTCCAGCAAGAAACCATGATTTCATTTTTGTCTTTTTTTTGATTTGTTTCTGAATTTCAATCAGTTGTCCATTTATAACCTGCAAAAACCAAGAAAAAAAGAAGAAAGATACCTGGAGCCAAAACTCCAGGTATCTTTTATAAATTTTTAATTCTTTGAAGTTAAGCCCTTAGCAGTACGATCTTCCAGGGGTGGGGCTGGCGTCATGGTTGAAGGCTTTGTTTTCAAGAGTTTCAAGACTTCTTCGACCACCCGTTCCATCTGTGGATCGCGGCCCTGTACCAGAATATTGGGATCGTCCCCTACTTCGAAGTCCGGGGACACTCCCTCCCCTTCCCAGAACCAATGTCCGTCATTGTCGTAAAGACGGGCTCCGGGCACAGTGATTCCCCCTCCATCGATCAATCGATGACCAGTGGCTGGTCCAATGAGAATACCCAAGGTACGCTCTCCCACAATGGGCCCGGCTTGCAATTCCTGAAATGCCCAGGGCAAACCATCACCTCCGGAACCAGCCCATCCGTTTATCAGCATACCCAGAGGTCCGGTATTTGTCTTTATTGGGTGGGTATGATCTTTTCCATGCCGCCAATGCAAATTGTATACAACCGGCCGTTGAAGTAATTCCAGAAAGCGGTCAGCTAACTGCCCGCCACCGTTAAAGCGTTCATCGATGATGAATCCTTTTTTATGCAGCTGCCCGTAAAACATTCGTACCAGTTCCAATTGTCCGCGGTCAGCAGTATTTGACATGTACACATACCCCAGCTGACCATCTGAGAGTTTATCCACCATTTTCCGGTTATTCTCAATCCATTCCAGGTAGCGCAGGTTAATCTCCTCTGTCTGGGTCAGACATTTAATAACCAGCTCTTTGCTGTCCTCTGTTTTACCTGTACTACTGACAATCAGGGAAACTGTTTTTCCTGAAAGCCCCTCAAAGGCTGCATAAGGATCTTTTTCAGGATCCAGAGCCTTTCCATTTACTGATAAAATATAATCACCTGTTTTTACATCCACACCAGGTTGATCGAATGGTGAACGCACCTCTGTATCCCATATTGCCGGAGTGACAATGCGTTTGATCCGGTACAGATTATTATTCATTTCCCAATCGATTCCTAAAAATCCGGTAATGCAGGGAGAAACATGTTCAGCATCGCCGCCAAAGGTATAGGTATGACCAGCACTGAGTTCCGCAGCCAAATTCGACTGGATATTGCTCACATCCCAGCGGGTGCGCGCCTCTTCGATTAAAGCGCCGTATCTGTCCTTTAATGCCTTCCAATCAACATGATGCAGGTTGGGATCATAGAAAAAATCACGGTGTCGACGCCAGGTATCCAGGAATATTTGACGCCACTCTTGCTTGGGAACAAAGTCCATTACCAAACCATCAGTAGGGATAGGTTTTTCAATCTTTTGGTTTGGTTCCGGTTTGATGATCCCGTACTTGCCCTTGCTGCTGACTAACAGGGATTTACCATCTGCGGTGACCACAACCTTATCGACATCAGAAATAATGGTCTCTTCCTCGCGCTTTTCCAGATCATAATAGATCAATGAGGATGATTTTTCGCCAGAACCCGTATTAGGGAATCTCAAATAGACCAGTTTATCTTTGAAAGGTGCCACTCCTCCGATATTGCCTGCTTTGGGGGGTAGGATAACAAGACGGGCTTCTAGGTTATCAAAGTCAACCTTAACAGTGACTTCGGATGGTTCCTCTTCTGTTTTTTCTTCCTCTTTCTTACCTTTCTCGTCTTTCTTTTCTGATTTCTCTTCTTCCTTTTTTAATTCGTCATTTTTTGCTTGTAAGAGGGAAGGTGCGTCTTTGGTCAGACTGAGTGCAGCAATTTGGGTGGCATTAGGATAGACCCAGGTACCATCACCCATGTCCGAGTAGGTAGCGGACAGACTGCGATTAGTGAGGTAAAACAAGTATTTACCGTCCGGGTTGAAAACAGGGTCTGAATCTTCATAAAAACCGCTGGTTGCCTGATGAGATTTTTGATTCTCGATATCATAAAGGAAGATGGCATTATTGGCATTGTCCATACCTTGAGTAAATGCAATCCACTTGGAATCCGGGGACCAGGCAATGGGATAACCAAAACGAGCTCCATGACCAGTGTTCCAATTTGTGTTGCCGGCTACTGTCACCTTTCTGCTCTCCACGTCCAGAACAGAAATGACATTAGTCTCATCAATGAAAGCCAGTTTTTTACTGTTTGGTGACCAGAACAGTTTGTAACCAAATCCTTTATTTCTCCTGGTCAATTGTTTTGGTTCCGAATTGCCATCACTTGTCTGTAGATAAATTTCGTATTCCCCGGAAAAGTCACTCCAATAAGCAATGTATTTACCATCCGGGGACCAAGAAGGATCATGATCGAAAGCACCACTGCTCTTGGTCATATTGATGACATATCCTTCAAGAACAGGTACATTGAACAATTCGCCCCTGGCCTCAAACACAATACGCTTTCCTTCAGGAGCTGCAGTCATATTTCGGATATTTTTGCTGACATCTTTTAAACTCGGCATTTCCACAGATAGATCGCTGACAACATTTACCGCTACTGGTTTGTATTGTTGGCTGTTCAGGTTCAGCAAGTACAAGGAACCTCCAGCCTCGAAAACAATATCCAGGCTTCCTGCTGACATATAGGAAATATCAAAATCATCAAATTTAGTGATTTGTGACGATTGTTTCGTTTTGGTATCATAGACCCAGATGTTGAGACGCATATTCTTTGCCTGATCAGACAGGAAGTAGACTTTATCTCCCACCCAGGCCGGTTTGCCGTCATTTGCCTTGTTGTGGGTGATGTTTTCGGCAGTATTATTCTGCAGATTGAAGATGATTATATCCGAAGCCAGTCCCCCGCGATAGCGTTTGAATGGATAGTTCTCGGTTATTTTGGTAATGTAAGCCAGATAATTACCGTCAGGCGAATAGCTTGCCAGTTCTCCGTAAGGGACTGACAATTTTTTTGGGAATCCGCCCTCCTTATTTACCAAATAAAACTGCCGGATACGACGAATACCACTTTCACGGGCTGAAGCAAATAATATGTGTTCCCCATCGGGATGCCAGTCGATCATCCGGTCGGCAAAAGACTGATAGGTCACTCTGGTAGGCACGCCCCCCAGGACAGGCATTACATACAGGTCCTCATTTCCGTTATAATTGGCTGTGAAAGCGATAGACTTGCCGTCTGGCGAAAACCGGGGCCAGGATTCCTCACCGGGTGAGTGGGTAACCTGAATAGCTGTTCCGCCTGTCTTGGACATTACCCAGATATCACCTCCATAAACAAAGGTAATCTGGGTGTCAGATACATCCATGTAGCGCATAAGCTTGGCGCTAATCTGGCCATAGGTGTTGGTGAATAGAAATAAAGCGCTGAATAACAAAAGTATCTTTTTCATAATTGACTCCTTACATTGATTAAGTTATCCCTTTACCTATCAAGGGCATTTTACGGTCAGGTGAATACCTATAATAGTTATACGTCAGAATAGTTTTAAGTTTCCTTGATATTTTTTTGATACTTAAATGACTAACGGCTCCATGCTAAGCCGCCTTGAGGATTTATCGATATGCCTAATAAGCAAAAACACGACCTATAACCAAACCAGGTAATAATGGGATTCTCAATAGCAAGGTCGGTTTCAGTTAGTGCTTAGGCGCAGGTCCCAATTCTAGTAATACACCCTGCTCATCATTACCTTTCCCCTCCTCGTCAACTCTACGCCCTCAAATTCAAGTAACGCTCGCTTCATTTCCATCCCACCCTGAAAGCCTCCTAACTCCCCATTCGACCTGATCACTCGATGACACGGAATAATGATAGGAAAAGGATTCCAAGCCAGCGCTCTTCCTATCGCCTTCGCACCACCAGAAATTCCCAACCTTTTTGCGATTCTCCCATAGGTGCTCACCCATCCGCGTGGAATCTCATGCTCTGTCACAAGCACTCTGGCTTGGAAGTCGGAGCATCGTTCCAGGGCAATGAGTTCCAGTTTGAAATCGATGGCCTCACCCGCAAGGAAGTGCTGTATTCGTTCGCTGAGTTCCGCAATAAGTGGACAGGATAAAGGACGAGCTTCAACGAACGTGGCTTGAACAACCTCTTGCACTCGTGTCTGTGCCCTAGGGAGAAACACCCGCTGAAGTCGTAGTCCTTTGTTTGTTTCCTGCCAGACAAGAGCGAGTGTGCCGAAAGCAGAGGGTGATAACATATAAAAAGATGATTTCATATTGTACTTTCAAAATATTTCTGGATTTATCTTGTTTATACTTAGCCAGTTTTTCACTAACAGGTGACCTCAATGCAATCCCTTTATATGTATAGCTCCTGCTCCTGGATAGAGTCATGGACAGTATCAAAGTCAATGCCACCTGTATTAATTTTTATATAGGTTATACTGTCCTGATCATCCGTGCGAGATGGTTTAGGACCACAATTCCTATTCACAAAGATGTTATAAAGCTTATTAATTTATTTTTAACATTTTTTTTATGTCCTGGAAATCACCCATTTGAATTTTGTAAAAGTATATACCTGATGAAAGGTTCGTGCAATCGTATTCAACATCATGAATACCTGGTTGTTGGTATGAATCGACCATGGTTTGAATCATTTGCCCTTTTGTATTATAGATAATTAGAGAAACTTTACAAGGATATTTAACACAATATTTAATATGTGTTGAGGGATTAAAAGGATTAGGATAATTTTGATATAAGGTGAAATTTTCTGGTATCTTGTTGTTGAGATTTTCTACAGATGAAGCAGAGATTACAATAATATAATCTTCTTTGGTTTCAGAATCAGATCCTCCAGGTCCGGTTACGGTTAAGGAAACGGTAAAGGTGTCTGCTGTTTCATAGGTGTGCTGAGGATTCTGTACTGTGCTGGTGTTTCCATCCCCCAAATCCCAGGTCCATGCAGTGATGATACCGGTTGAACTGTCAGAAAATTGCACTTCCAGGGGCAGGGTTCCAAACGTCGTATCCGCACCGAAATCGCAGACCGGAACCTGTTCATACACACTGATATAATCGATCCTGGTTTCGGTGTCGGATCCTCCGGGTCCGGTCACGGTCAATGAGACGGTAAATGTATCCGCGATCTCGTATGTGTGTTGTGGATTCTGCTCGGTACTGGTATTGCCATCTCCAAAGTCCCAGGACCAGGTATTAATGGAACCTGTAGAGCTGTCCGAGAACTGAACCGTCAGCGGTCGAGTCCCTGTGACCGGATCTGCTCCAAAATGGGCGACAGGGGATACTACTATTGGCATATCGTTTCGATACCAGGCGATTTTGTTGTCCCGGTAGGAAGCAGAAAGCACGTCCATATCGCCGTCACCATCCAGATCAACGGCATAGACCGATCTGGCACTGTCCGCATCGGTGGTAATCACATGGGTGGTGAACTGTTTGTTGCCATCGTTTTCATACCAGGCGATTTTATCATCCTTTGCTGAAGCGGAAAGCACGTCCATATGGCCGTCTTTGTTCAGATCCGCTGCATAAACCGAATGGGCATAATCCAGATCGGTGGTGATGATATGGGTGGTAAACTGTTCCTCACCATCGTTCTCATACCAGGCGATTTGATCATATATTAAATATTCATTGCCGCAAGCGGAAAGGACATCCATATCCCCGTCTCCGTCCATATCCTCTGCATAGACTGAATTGGCATTGTAGGCATTGTCCGAGATGGTATGGGTGCTAAATTGCTCGTTTCCGTCATTTTCATACCAGGTGATATAACCATATCCACTCAAAAAAGAAGTAGAAGCAGAAAGCACGTCCATATCCCCATCACCGTCCAAATCAGCGGCGTAGACGGATTTCGCTGACTCTAAATCGGTTGCAATGGCATGTGTGGTAAACTGTTCATTTCCGTCATTTTCATACCAGTGAATTTGACCATCATAAGATCCCGTAGATGCCGAATAGCGGGTGCCGCAAGCGGAGAGTACATCCATATCCCCGTCTCCGTCCATATCTTCTGCATAGACTGAATTACCAGCCTTCATGTCGGTGGTGATGATATGGGTAGTGAACCGTTCATTCCCGTCATTTTCATGCCAGGCGATTCTGTCTTTCATTGCAAATATAGAATATCCCGAAGCCGACAGTACATCCACATCGTCATCCCCGTCCATATCGACTGCATAAACGGATTTGGCCGTTCCCAAATCGCTTGTGATGGTATGGGCAGTGAAACAGGTGTTCCCTTCGTTTTCATACCATGAAATTTTTTTGAACGCTACAGAAAGTACATCCATATCTCCATCACCGTCCACATCGGTTGAATAGACGGATTCGGCACCAAAAACATCGTATACAATAGGGTGTTCATTGAAATGCTTATTTCCGTCATTTTCATACCAGACGATTTTATTGTCCATGTGAGAGGCGGAGAGCACGTCCATATGACCATCACCGTTTACGTCTTCTGCATAGACTGATACGGCACCGGCTGCGGAATAGGTAAGGGTATGGGTCGTGAAATGGTTTTCTCCATCGTTCTCATACCAGAACACTTTATCATCTAATAAGTTCTCACAAGAACAAAGCATATCCATATCCCCGTCTCCGTCCAAATCTTCTGCATAGACTGAACTGTAACCATAGGCAGTAGAAGTATCCATGATGGTATGGAATGTGAAATCTTCATCACCGTCGTTTTCATACCATTTGAAACCTCGCGGTCCAGCAGAAAGCACATCGATATCACCATCACTGTCTATATCTGTCGCATAGACCGATTCGGCCAAATAAAGATCACTATCAATGTAATGAAAGGTGAAATTCTGATCGCCGTCATTTTCATGCCATGCAACGGTGTTATTACCCCATGAAGTGGAAAGCACATCCATATCGCCGTCGCTGTCTACATCGATGGCATATACAGAGCAGTAGGCGCTCCAGAACTTGTATGAAATGGTATGAGCGGTGAAATTTTCATCTCCGTCGTTTTCGTACCAGGCAATTTTATCATCACCCTGAGAAGCAGAAAGCACATCCATATCTCCGTCACTGTCCACATCGGCTGCGTATACTGCATGGGCATAAGTTGCGGTGGCAGTAATGATATGGGTGGTAAAGTTTTCATTGCCATCGTTTTCATACCATGCAATTTTATTATCTAGGAAAGAAGCAGAAAGTACATCGATATCCCCATCACCGTCCATATCTACTGCATAGACCGATATAGCATGATCCGCGTCGGTGGCGATGGTATGCATGGTAAAATGCTCATCTCCGTCGTTTTCGTACCAAGCGATTTTATCATCATGTATAGAAGCAGAAACCACATCCATATCGCCATCACTGTCCACATCGATGGCGTAAACCGATGAGAACTGTTTCGGGAGCAATTCTCCACCGGCAATGGTGAGGGGGGTGAATTGTGCAAGAATGTCTGTCCTATAGGGGAAAATGAGTAACATGCATGAAACTGTTAAAAAGAATCTCTGTTTTAGCATAATAGTTCTCCTTATTAATATAATTATTCTTTTAACCTAGGGTTCTGTGGTGAGTTCAACTGATACTATCTCCAAACTATGTAAGATGTTTAGATGAATGAGGAGAATAATCTGCACCGTTTTTTATGGCAGGTACGACTTAGACAATCTAATGTATACAGAAGCTAAAAAAGAGCAAAACGCTCCAGGGTGCGTCCAGTGCCAACTCTGGCTAACCTCATCCATAAAAATTTTGATTTGAGTTTTTACTTTATAAATTTTTAATTTCATCAAAAATAAAATATGCGTTACCAAATTCTGAAGTTACACAGATTGTAGGGCTTTTTTGTTTAAAAAGAACAGACAGATTTAATTCAGCTGATTCAATGTTCGGTTTGTAACTCCATTTAAGTATTCCTGATTTCGCATCGAGAGCATATACATACCGATTGCCTGCATATAATGTATTTTTTAAAACAATTGGACCGAGTGAAAACTTCTGATTATCAGGTATATTAAATTCCCAATTTAAAGTAGCATCTACAGAATTGATTGCATATAAATGAGTAGATGAGCAAATATATACTTTATCCTTAAATACAACAGGATTTAACTGAACAGGTTCTTTCGTTTTAAACTTCCACTTCAGAGATCCAGTGCTACGATCGAAAGCATATAGGTAATTATCGCTGGAAGCAATATAAACATGATTATTACAGCTTGACGGATTTGATGTAATGTTTCCTCTAGTTTTATACTTCCATTTTAGCGTACCGTTGTCTTTATCTAATGCATAGAAATAATCATCATCTGAACCGAAATAAATCGTATTATCTTTAACTAAGGGTCGAGTCAATATGTAATCATTGGTTTCGAATTTCCATTTTAACGAACTAGTTTTTCCATCAAAGGCAAATAAATAACTTTTGGAAGATTTATACAATGTGCCTACATATACTGTACTTTCATCTACTAAAAATGGTCTGCATGATTGCTGAAAATTTAAGGGAATAGATTGGCTGACATCAGGCTTGATATTATATTTACCATTGAATATACCTGTCTGGGAATTAAAAACATAGAGATCACCGTCATAAGAAATAAAAGCTAGGATAACAGAATTGGCTTCTATTGGTATTTCTTTCTCTTTTTTTAATTTTAGAGCTTGGAGCAATTTAAAATTATGTGATTGGTGTCTGCCATTCTCTTTATTCAATACCAGGATTTGTTTTGGTGTCTGTAAGAGAAGGTAATTATTTACAAGAATAGGTGCGGATTGAATGTCGAGATCTGTCTCAAAACGCCATTTTATCCCTTTTTTTAATTCATACCCGTTAATCTTGCGGCCACTTGCTACATATAGTGAATTCTCATCGTAGGAAAGATAGGGCCTTGTCCATTCCCCTAGATTTCCATACATGAAAGGTGGTATGTCCAGTATTGGAGCTGTAAATGGTGGTAGGTTCAGCATTGAATTAAAAAGAACATAAGAGGAGGCTTGAAAACTGGATTGTAGAAAGGCTTTCATAAAGGGGGCTTTGCTTTTCTTGTCGTATTCTGAGGTCCATATGTAATCATTCTGTACAGGTTTTATGCCATTGAAAAGGGCGCATGGTATTTCTTTGTCGTTTTTGACTAATGATATTTGCCCGTTAATTTTTGCACCTGGATAGTGAATACTGGTTGTTGAAGATCGGTTCATGGTTTTGTATCTGCGGCCTAACGGGTCACCCGTAATTTTCACTTTTAAATCAACATCGGTTTTTATCTTGTTATTTTTAACATACTTAATGTCCGTATCTTTTAGAATTTTTTTTATCTGCTGAATTATATAATTTCTACCTTTGGAAAAATTATATCCTTCCGGGAACTCCTCTTCAAAGGTGATAGATAGAGTTTTGACATCCCGCATTTCCGTAAGCCATTTTTGCTTAAGCGAGTCTATTGACAGCTCGATTTCTTTCCGGTGCACAGTCTCCGGATTTTCTTGTAAAAACTGATTGTAAATTCTGTACTGATTAATACGTTTCACATCTTCCCAGACCATTTTCTTTTTACCAGATTTTGTACCACAATTCAGGGCGAATAAAAAGAATAAAGTAAAAAGAAATATAATTGGGTTGCGAATTTTCATAATAACCTCCGGATGTTTCAATAATCATTTAATTCTATTTGAGGCAATCTATTTATTCATTAGTCTAGAACAATTCTTTAAAAATTAATGCATATAGCATGAAATTATTGTATATGTAAATTAAGGAGTTTATTTTTTGTTATATAGAGCAATTTTTTATTAATAATTCTACAAATCCAACAGTGCTATCTTAAATATGTAAATATAAAACTGTTTGTAAAACAACCCTTAAATCCTTATTCCCAGTCTAGCAAACTGCACCATTATTTTTTAATTTCTTTGATACCTGTTTTTCATTATAAAGTAATTAAATCTTATTTAATAAATTATTAGGGGAAAGTCAAGAAAAAAGTAATCATTTTTTTAAATATCATTTGAATTTTTATTAGATGTATAGGGCCAGGATTACCTCTTACATTAAGGTTTTATATTTTTATTTAAGCATGATTAGGGGGGTACCATGTTGCTTCCGTTTTCCAAGAACAGTCGAATTATATCTTGACATTAAATGAAAATGGTTGTAATTTAATAAGTTTAAGCGCTTATCATTTATTTTGGAAATTAAGGTGAAGCCTAAATTAAAAAAAATACAAAATAAGTTAATTAATAGCAGCAGACTACCACATCATATTGCCATAATAATGGATGGCAACGGCAGATGGGCTAAGAAAAGAGCTCTCCCCAGAGTAGCAGGACATCGTGAAGGAGTAAATTCTGTTCGTAACATTGTGGAAGCTTGTGGAGAATTAGGAATAGAATATCTTACCCTTTATACATTTTCAACTGAGAACTGGCGTCGACCTCAAAAAGAAATTTCTGCTTTAATGCAGTTATTAATTGCTACTTTAAGAAAAGAAATAAATGAATTAAATAAAAATAATATTAAACTAATGACCATTGGTAATATAGAAAAATTACCATCTGATGCCCGGGATGAAATAATTGAAGGGATTGAAAAAACACATTTAAATTCAGGACTAAAATTAATTCTTGCTTTAAACTATGGGGGGAGAGAAGAGATAATAGAAGCTGTAAAAAGTATTGGAAAAAAAATAATAGATAAGAAATTAAAACCTGAAGACATTACAGAGAATATAGTTAGAAATAATCTTTATACATCTAAAATTCCTGATCCTGATTTTTTAATTCGAACAAGTGGAGAATTACGCATTTCAAATTTTCTTCTATGGCAGCTTGCTTATACTGAGATATATGTAACTAAAGTTTTATGGCCTGAATTTCGACGTAAACATTTATATCAGGCTTTGTGGGATTATATTAGCAGGGAAAGACGATTTGGTAAGGTGAGTGAACAGATTGTTGCAGGATAAAGGAACTCCACCCTTTAATTTGCGTCTAAATATATATAGAAGTTTATAAGAGGGAAGAACCCTCGTTTTTATTTTATAGAGGTTGTGATGAAGCGAAGGCGATGGGTTTTGGTTATTGCATTTAGTTTAGGTATTATCATTTTTGGGGGATATTTTACCTGGAAAATAACCAAAGCTGATCACAAAATTAAGATTGCATTATTAAAAGAGATTCGTCCATTTCTTGCTGATGATTCGGATATTGAGAAAGTATCTATCAGTTTGAATAGTATTTCTTTGAAAGGAGTAAAACTTGCTTCTAAAAATCACAACTTTTTTGTTCACCTAGAAGAAGTTAGGTTGGGGTATAATTTTTTTAATCTTTTTAGATATAGATTTGCTCTCCATAAACTAACCCATCAAATTGTTCTGGTTCATCCTAATGTTATAATTAAAAAATTTAAGTTATCAAGTGAGGATTTTTTTGAGAACAGTAAGGTTCTCAATTATAAAGATATTGTTCAAGAACTCAACAAAGTAAAAAGGATTGCAGTTTCAAATGCAGAGTTTTTTATAGAAGATTCTCTGGGGAATAGAAAAAGATTTGCTAATTCTTTGAATGGATGGCTATATTCAAATTCTGCTGATTCTACAATTATTACCCTCTCAGGCAATCTTTTTGGAGTTAAAGGTTCAGATAATTTAAAGCTTAATAGTAAGGTGCATCTTTTGTCTGGAGAATATAAATATTTAAATATTTATATTGAAGAGTCTGATTTAGCTTCTTCAGATATTCCGTTTTTTCTGCCTGAATATTTATGCGTTAATTCTGGAAAAGTTATGGGTGAGTTTAATTTGAAATCAGGAGGAGAAAAATCAGGGTATTTTGAGATGAATAATGGGAGTTTTTCTTTCAAAAATTTTGGTATTTGGTTTAATGAGGTAAATATAAAAACATCAATAAATGATAGTAGTATATTGGTTAATGGTTCAGTAGGGGAGTTCTGTAATACATCTCTTGATATATCAGGTGTGGTTAAAAATGTAATTAATTTTGATGTTGACCTGCAGGCAGTATGTTCTGATCTTGATTTAAGAAATTTTAGTAAGAGTATTTTCTCCCAAAAAAATATTCCCCTAAATGGAAAAAGTAATTTTTCACTACATTTAAAAGGACCAATCAATAATCCAGAGGTTACAGGTGATTTAAAATCCTCAGATTTTAAGACAGGTGGACTTGATTTTCCAGATTTTCATATGAATGTAAATGTAAAGAATAAAATATTATCGTTTAAAGGTATTTCTCAGGATAGTTTAAAGCTGGATTTAGTCTGTAAGGGAACCATTGATATGTCTGATACTACAATGGTATCTGATTTGGCTGCCAATATCCAAGGAAGTTTTTTACATCTTTTTCCTGATAAAATAAAAGGGAGATTAAATTCTTGTAGAGGTAATCTTAATTGCTGGTTAAAAGGGAGGTTAAGAGATATTAAAGGAGGGGGAGATAGTAGAGTTACACTGGTGAATAAGAATTTAAATAAAGATGTGCAAATATCTGATTTTAGTTATAGCGAAGAAAAATTTGATTTTCATACTCATTCTTCAAATAGTAATTTTAAAGTAGCTGGGGAAATCCGGGAACCATTCAGGGATAACACCTGGTGGAATGTGAGAGTAAATAGAACAGAATATCCATTTTTATTCCTTATGAATGATAAGTTTCAGAGAGCAGCAGATTCTTTAATAGTGAACACAGATATAACAGGAGATAATGATTCCTGGACAGGAGAAGTAACTGGCAGAAAAGCAATAAAACAGGATACTCTTGAGATGTTTGAATTTACTTCTTCTTATAAGAAGAAAAGAAGTAAAAAGGAGTTACATTGTAAAGGATTTTTTAGAGATAGCAATCATGATAAATTAGATGTGGAATTAAAAGCTGATCTGTCTGATAAATATTTTAAGATAAACAGTTTTAATTTTGCAGATAATTTTTTTATTACCTGTGAGTATCCCTTACATAAGGATGATGATTTAAGAAGCTTGATAAAATTACAAGATTTTAGTCTTGATCAATTACATTCATTTTTACCTAGTACTACTCCTTTTAAAGGAAAACTGAATGGCAGTATGGAGTTAAAAGGTAAGAAGGACAGCTTAGGGATTTTTTCTAAACTTTCAATTAATAAGGGAGTCTTCCATAATAGTGGTAGTATTGAAGGGAATATAGAAGTAAGTATTATTGACAAAAATATTGAGTTGTGCACAATTTTTTTGAGTAATGAGGGTGAAAATTGGCTGTTAGGTTCAGTTGAAAGTTTTGGAAAGGATTCTTTAAAGGGAAAAATGTATAGTCATTGGGATAAAAATAAAGAGTTATTACAAGCATTTACTGGATTAGATTTTGTAAAAGGGGGGGGTGAAGCAGAATTTACTATAGGTGGTACCAATGATTCACCTTACATTAATGCAGTTTTTAACTTTAAGAATGGTTCTTTTAAAAATGTAGGGTTTGATGATTTGCAGGCAGAAATTGTTGATACCTTGTGGAAACAATTTGATTTTACAAAAGGAAACTTAAGAATTTTAAAGGGAAGTTGTTATAAAGATGATGAGTTAAAAGGATTATGTTGGGGAGTGATACCTCATGGAGATGAAAGGGATCTTGATGTTTCATTTCTCTTGGAAGGTAATATTCTTAGTATTCTTCCCGAGTTTAATAGTAATTTTAAGAATACGAAAAGTAAAGGTGAGCTATTTTTACGAGTAGGAGAAAATGAAGGTGAGTGGTTTATTGGAAGTGGTCGGTTGGATATAGTTGAGGGAGGATTAAGTTATTTATATCCGTTTGATAAGATGTCCGATCTCCAGATAAAAGCTGAAATTAAAACAGGTGAAAATTTCGTTAAAATTACTGAATTCAATGGGAAAATGAATAAGGGGAAAATAGTAGTAAAGAATCAACCAACTTCCAGAGAGGAAAATATTGTACCATTTGTTTTAAAAAAGTATGGATTGAATTTGGGTAAATTGTCTATTAAAACCGAATCAAAAGGAATACGACTTCATATTCCTGGACTTATGGAAGAAGCAGAACAATGCTGGATTGATTTTAAAGGATTTGATCCTCAAGATGATTTTTTTACCATAGCAGGACCGATTGAAAATCCGCTTTTTAGAGGAAGTTTGGTTATTCAAGATTATCGCTTTACCTATCCATTTCTTAAACTGAAGAAAGAGAATGGCGGACGGAATATATTTAAAAATTTTTTTTGGGATGTTAATCTATATCCCAAAGAGGATGTTCATTATATTAAAGAAATTAAAACTCCACTGGGAAATTTTGATATGAATCTTAAATTACAGGATGAATATGGCGGTCTTCGTTTATATGGATGCATTGAACAAGAAAATTTACAAGTTTGGGGTACATTAGCATCAGTTGAAGGTGTTATTGATGTTCTGGGACATTATTTTAGACCAGAACGTGTTACTTTCGACTATCCTCAGGGTGCTGAAGATCCCATTATATCTGGAAAAGCATATACCACAGTTGTTGATTCATTAGGAATGCGTTCTACAATTTGGCTTGCGGTAAATACTGCAGAACAGAACAATGGTTTTGAATTAGTAGATAGACCCTGGGGTAACGCTCAATTTAGATTTTATACAAATGATCCAAATGTATCCAGAACAAATACAGAAGTATTATCGCTTCTTGAAAGTACAGATAAAGGATTAAAAGGGCATGCCTATGAAGCACTTGGTTTGCAGGTAGAAAATTATATTTTAGGACCGATTATTAAACCTGTTGAACGTGAAATTCGTAAAAATTTTGGATTGGATTTATTTCATTTTTCTTATATGTTTGGAAGAAATTTTTTCAGACCAGGTTCAATGAATCAGCGGATTGTTGATACAAAAAGTTTAATCCAGCGTACAAAGCTTACAGTTGGTAAATATCTGGGGCCCAATATATTTTTAACCTACTCAGGCCAGATTCAGAAAGGTCTTCTTGTTTATCCTGAATATGGTTTAGGTTTTAAGCATTCTCTTTCTTTGGAGTATATGATCCAGTCGGATTTATTTTTACAGATGGAATATACATATAATAGTTTACTGCTTTCTGACAGGCAGGTAGATAAAAGAATATGGATTAGGCATGTTTTTCCATTTTAAATAATGCAAAGCGATAATAGGTTATTTTTTTCTTTACAAAGATTATTTTTTTTTGTATTTTAATAAGCTAATTTTAGGAGGTTAAATTTTGAGATTTAAATTTTATAAGATCATATTTTTTATATTTACACTACTTATTTCTTTCTCGGTTTATGGACAGCAGATGGAGTCTATTAAATTACTTGGACTTTCTGTAGAAGGAAATAAAATATCTGAGGATGAAGTTATC
Source organism: uncultured bacterium (assembly GCA_964442615.1). Lineage (GTDB taxonomy): Bacteria > Zhuqueibacterota > QNDG01 > QNDG01 > CAYUAG01 > CAYUAG01. The sequence goes on along the minus strand of CAYUAG010000048.1, from coordinate 12,600 downwards.
AAAATGAGTTCTGGTCTTCAAGAAGGTACTAATATTAATTTAGAGGATATTCAAGCTAGTATTGAGCAGCTTTGGCATCTCGGGCTTTTTTCTGATATTAAGATTATTTTAGATAAAAGTACTCAGCAAGGAGTTTATTTAACTATTAAAGTTAACGAGTTCCCTCGCTTGGATAAAACTATAATTGAGGGTAATAAAAAAATTAAAGAAGAAAAATTAAGGGAGGTATTGGGATTTTACAGAGGGCAGATTTTAACTGCTGGAAAGATTGCTGAGGCTAAAAAGGAAGTTTTAAAAAGTTATTCAGAAAAGGGTTTCATATTAGCAAAAGTAAATACAGAAGTGTATGAGTCTGAAAAAGAAGGTCTTGCTGTACTAAAAATAAAAATTGATGAAGGTAAGAAAGTACAGATTAAAAGAGTACAATTTTTTGGCAATACAATTTTCAAGGATAAAAAGCTTCGAAAACAGATGGATGATACAAAGGAGAATAGATGGTGGGGAGGAGGGGATTTTGATAAAGAGAAGTATAGAAAAGATAAGGAAAAAGTACTGGAATTTTACCGAAATTATGGTTATAGGGATGCTGAAATAGTAAAGGATTCTCTTTATTATGATGCACATGGGAAGGATATGTTCATTGATATCTGGATAAAAAAGAGTAGATGTTATTATTTTGGAGATATTTCCTGGGAAGGAAATACCCTTTTTCCTTCCAAAAAGCTTGAAGATTTGTTGGAATTTGAGAGTGGTGATGTATTCAGTAAAGAAAAGTTTATGAAATCAATTCAGGAAAAGCTAAATGGTGTTTATTATGATTTAGGGTATATATATGCTCAGATAAATCCCAGAGAAACATATCGAAATGATACTATTGATGTGTGTTTTGTTATTGATGTGAGGGAACCGGTAAAAATTGACAAGATCAAGATAACAGGGAATACAAGAACAAAAGAGCGGGTAATAAGAAGACAGTTACGTATTTGTCCTGGGGATATTTTTAGCAGGGAATTATTACAAAGAAGTTTTCGTGATCTTATGATGCTAAACTATTTTTCAAAAGTCACACCTAATGTTGAACCGATTCCAGAAGAAGAAGATAAAATTAATATATCCTTTGATGTCGAGGAAAAATCAACTGATACAGCAAATATATCCGCAGGATGGAGTGAACTTGATAAGCTTATTGGAAGTGTGGGATTGGGTATGAACAATTTATTTGGTAATGGACAGCAGTTAAATTTAAGCTGGAATTTTGGAAGATACTATAGATCATTACAGTTAAGTTTCACTGAACCCTGGTTCTTAAGTACACCCACCTTAATAGGTGTCAGTGTTTGGGATACAAAACGTAGTCCATATTATATTGGATATAAATATATGAGTAGAGGTTTTTCTTTAAGACTTGGTAGACGTTTTTCCTGGCCTGATAATTATTTTCGGGGTGATTGGATATATAGATTAGCTGAAACAGATTTGAGTAACTTCAGTGATTATTACATTGAAAATAATCCAAATAATATTGTTAATGAAAAATGGCCTCTTATCTCCAGCAGTATTACCCAGATAATAAATAGAAATAGTCTTGACCAACCAGAATTTCCTACCAGAGGATCTGAGTTTAGTTTTTCAACTGAAATTTCAGGGGGTCCTTTAGGTGGTACGGTTGCTTTTCATAAACATATATTAAATATTGATTGTTATATTCCTGTCCTTGCAGATATAATTGTTTTAAGAGCTCACACCCAATTAGGATATATGGACAAATTAACTAAAGACAGTAGAATTCAGTTTATGGATTATTTTTTCATGGGTGGTGGTGGTATGTCAAGGGCTATACCTTTAAGAGGATATCCGGATCCTTTTGGAGGTGGAAGTTACTACCTTTCAATTCCTACTACACCTGTTAGTGGTTATTATGGAGGAAAAACCATGCTAAAGACTAATGTTGAATTAAGATTTCCGGTAATAAAAAATCCCTTATTATATGGATTATTTTTTATGGAAGCGGGGAATACCTGGAGAGATCTTATTTCTACTGATCCCTTTGGCCTGCGTCGTTCATTTGGTATTGGAGCAAGAATTTTTATGCCTATGGTTGGATTGTTGGGAATTGATTATGCATGTGGTCTTGATTATTATGATGAATATGGTGAAAGATATATAGATTGGAGAACACATTTTGTATTTGGAAAAAGTTTTTAATATTAGATAATTAATGAGCCTGTTTTACATTTTTATAAAAATAAGTTTGTATTTTTTGGTAAAATAGTTTATTTTTTTAGAGTGGATTTGGAAATCGAAAGATAAGTTAAATTATAATTAAATTATGGAGGAAGTTGTGGTTAAAAGAAAACTTTTATTAGTAACAGTCTTTTTAATTTTATCGGTTTTTTTGAATTCATTTGTCTTTGCTCAACTTAAAATAGGGTATGTTGATTCACAAGTTATATTGAATAAACTTCCATCAGCAATTGAAGCCCAAAAAAAATTAGAAGAGCAGAGTAATGCATGGGCTGAGGAACTTCAGAAAATGGGTGATCAACTTCGTACTCTTCAGCAACAGCTTGAACAGCAGAGTTTATTACTAAGTGATGCGAAAAAGAAAGAGAAGCAGGATGAAATCCAACAGTTGTATATGAAGTCACAGAGGTTTCAGAATGAAAAGTTTGGACAACAAGGGGAATTATTTCAAAAACGGAATGAACTGCTTCAGCCTGTGTTTGATCAAATAAATGAAAGAATCCAAGAGGTTGCTGAAGAACAAGGATATGATTATATTTTTGATACGGTTGCAGGTAATATATTACATGCAAAAGAAGAATATGATCTTACTAAAGTTCTCTTAGAAAAACTTGGAGTTGACACCTCTGAAATGGAATAAAGAATTTAATGAGTATTAAGGTTTCAGAAATTGCCAAAGAAATTGGAGCAAAGCTGCTAGGGAATGGTTCTATTAAAATAAGTGACATTTCTCCTATTGAAGATTCAGCGCATGGTCATATAACATTTATTGCAAATAAGAAGTATGCTAAATATTTATCTAATACCAAAGCATCTGCTGTAATTGTAAGTGAGGACTTTGATATAGAAGTAGAAGGGAAAACCATCTTACAGGTAAAAAATCCCTATTTTGCTTTTGCTAAGGTACTTAAACTCTTTTATCCGGATAAACTATTAATTGAAAAAGGTATTCATTTAAGTGCGATAATCGGTAAAAATACAGATTTGGGAGAAGATATTTCAATAGGTGCGTATGTGGTAATAGGCAGAGGGTGTAGTATAGGGGATAGAACTGTTTTAATGCCAGGAGTAGTTTTAGGTGATGGAGTTAGGATTGGATCTGATTGTACAATACATTCTAATGTAAGCATTAGAGAAAAGGTTATTCTCAAAAATAGAATCATTGTTCATGATGGCACAGTTATTGGAAGTGATGGTTTTGGTTTTGCTTTAGATAGCGGTAAATATCATAAAATACCACAGACAGGAACGGTCGTGATCGAAGATGATGTTGAGATTGGAGCTAATACAACTATTGATAGGGCAGCACTTGGAAAAACAGTGATTGCCAGGGGAACAAAACTTGACAATTTAATACAAGTTGCCCATAATTGTAGAATTGGAGAGGACTGTGTCATAGCTTCCCAAGCAGGAATTTCAGGAAGTACTACTATTGGTAATAGAGTACAAATAGGAGGACAGGCAGGTTTTATAGGTCATATAAAAATAGGTGATTATGCTATTATTGCTGCCCAATCTGGGGTGTCAAAATCAATTGCTGATAGGAAATACGTTTTTGGAACTCCTGCTAATGATTATAAAAAGGAATTCAGAATACATGGAGCCAGGCGGCGTTTACCAGATTTGTTAAAAGATATTGTAAATATAAAAAAGAGATTAAAAAAACTAGAAAAGAACAGAGGGGATAATGTTTGAAAATCAGAGAACAATTTCCAAACCTGTATCACTTTCCGGTATAGGACTTCATACTGGTAATAAAACAACAATTATTTTTAAACCAGCTGATCCTGATACAGGTATCCGTTTTATTTGTACATCTATAAAAAATGGTATGGAAATACCTGCTGATATTGACCATGTTGTTGATAATGCAAGAGATACAACTATTGGTATCGGTGATGTACGTATTAGACAAGTTGAACATGTTTTAGCTGCAATTTATGGTCTTGAGATTGATAATCTTGTTATTGAGGTAGATTCAAATGAACCACCAGTAGTTGATGGAAGTGCAAAACCTTTTGTGGATCTACTAAAAAAAGCTGGATTAAAAGAACAAGATTCACCTAAAGATTTTCTTGAGATAGAAGATACAATTGCTTTTTCTGATAAGGAGAAAGGAATTGATATGGTAGTATTTCCTTCAGATGAATTTAGAATTACATTTATGGTTGATTATAAAAATCCAGCTTTGGGAACCCAATATACTTCTATGTATTCACTTAAAGATGAATTTGAAGATGAGTTTGCATCAGCCAGAACTTTCTGCTTTTTGCATGAAGTAGAAGAGCTTTATGATAAAGGGCTCATTCAGGGTGGGAATCTTGATAATGCAGTTGTGATTGTTGATAGAGAGCTTAAATCTAGTGAATTAAAACCCTTAGCTGATAAGTTCGGAATTGATCATAATAAAATACAAAAGACTAATGGAATACTGGGAGGAAAAGATTTACGGTATTATAATGAACCAGTTCGTCATAAAGTTCTTGATTTGATAGGTGATCTTGCCTTACTTGGAGTTCCTTTAAAAGCTCATGTTATGGCTGCTCGCTCTGGACATGAAACCCATGTGAAACTTGTCAAACAAATCAGAAAGATATATAAAAAGAAAAAGATTACCAGTAAATATCGGGGTAGAAATGTAAAAAAAGATGTATTACTTGATATTGAAGCAATTAAGAAAATTTTACCTCACAGATACCCATTTTTGCTTGTTGATAAAATTGTTGATTTAGTACCCGGGGAAAGAGTTATTGGAATTAAGAATGTAACTTTTGATGAGCTTTTTTTTCAGGGACACTTTCCAGGACATCCGGTTATGCCAGGTGTGCTTATTGTTGAGGCTATGGCCCAGACCGGAGCTGTGCTTTTGCTTGATATGGTTGAAAATTCAAAGGATAAAATTGCATATTTTATGGGAATAGATAAAGTGAGATTTCGAAGGCCTGTAGTTCCAGGTGACCAGATACAGATAGAAGGAATATTAATGAGAAAGAGACCCAGTTCATGCAAGATGGCTGGGAAAGCATATGTTAATGAAAATTTGGTTTGTGAAGCAGAATTTATGTGTGCCATTGTTGATAAATAGATTTATGATCTATATGAATATTGATATTGTGGAGGAATGGTGTCAAACATACATCCAAGCGCAATAGTTGATAAAAAAGCAGAATTAGCTGGTGATGTTAGTGTTGGTCCTTTTACTATTATTAATGGTGATGTAAAAATTGATTCAGGTACTAAAATTGATTCAAATGTTTATGTTGCAAAGGGGGCTCGTATTGGTAAGAATTGCCATATTCACCATGGAAGTGTTATATCAACCGTACCTCAGGATTTAAAATTTGAAAATGAGAAAACTGTTCTTGAAATAGGTGATAATACTGAAATCAGAGAATATACTACTTTAAACAGAGGAACATCTCACAGTGGGAAAAGTGTTGTTGGTAATAATTGTTTTCTCATGGCTTATACCCATGTAGCCCATGATTGTTTTATTGGAGATAATACAATCCTTGCTAATGGTGTACAATTGGCTGGTCATGTAATTATTGAAGAATGGGTTATCATTGGAGGATTAACACCCATACATCAATTTTGCCGGATAGGGAGACATGCTTTTATTGGAGGTGGATTACGAGTAACAAAAGATGTACCCCCTTATATTTTGGCGGCAGATGCGCCATTGAGTTATAAAGGAGTCAATATAGTAGGTCTGAAAAGAAGGGGATTTAAAAAAGATATAATTGAGACTTTACAGCGCTGTTATCGATATATTTATCGTTCGAAACTTAATACATCTCAGGCAGTTGAAAAAATAAAAAGTGAAATTGAGGATATGCCTGAAATAAAAAATGTATTGGAATTTATTGAAAAAAGTGAGAGAGGCATAATAAAATAGATTACCTGGAAGTTTGGAGATGGATTGATAGTGGTTCTTTAAATGGTGCAACTCAAATGGCTATTGATAGAGCCATTTTGGAGTATATAAATAAAACAGGGAAGGTGGTATTTAGAGTTTATGGATGGCATCCATACTGTATTTCATTAGGATTTCGTCAGTCTAAAAATATTATTAATCATAGAAAATGTTCTGAAGATAGTATTGATATTGTACAGAGACCTACTGGAGGTAGGGCTGTATTTCATGCCCAAGAGGTCACCTATTCAGTTGTCATTCCTCAAACGAGTTGTTTTTATTCCTCAGGTATTCAGCAAATATATAGAATGATTAGTCAGGGTCTTGCCAGAGGAGTGCAGAAACTTGGCATTCCTGCAGAACTACAGAAAAATAAAATTGATTTACGTTCTCATTATAGAAAATCTATTTCTGTAAATTGCTTTTCTGCGGCAGCCGGTAGTGAAGTAATGGTTGCAGGGAAGAAATTAATTGGCAGTGCTCAGCGGCATCTTGAGCAGGGTGTGTTACAACATGGTTCAATTTTAACTGGTGATAAACACCTTGATCTACCATACTACTTAACTGATTTAAAAAGAGATAAAGTGAGTACAATGATAAAACAATTAGGCAGTAAAACCATCTCGATTGGGGGATATCTGAACAGAGAAGTAACTTACTCAGAGGTTACTGAAGTTGTAAAGGAGGGTATACAGGAGGAACTGAAGATAGGTTTTAAATTTGATACCTTAACAGATGAGGAGAGATATAAAGTATCAGAGTTACAGGAAGAGTTTTCAATTTTATCAAATTAAAAAAGACCAAATTATACAAACACTGGGATTCAAAGGTAGGTTGAATATATTTTTTAAAAGGAGTATGTTTGGAGAGAAAAATAATTTCAATATGGGGATCAACTGGTTCAATAGGGACTCAAACTCTTGATGTTATATCCAGACATTCTGACTTGTTTACAATTTCTGTTTTAACTGCGGGTAGAAATGTTGATTTAATTTATAAACAGGCTGAAATATTTAAACCTAAAGTAGTTGTAGTTACTGGTGATATTAAAAATAAGGATTGGCATCAGAAATTTGAGGAATTAGGAATTGAGGTGTTAACTGGCAGAGAAGGTCTTCTTAAGGTAGCAGAGCTGGGTGAAGAGGACTTAATTGTTAATGCTTTGGTGGGTGGAGTAGGAGTTGAAGTAACCATGAAGGCTATAAAAAGAGGTGTATCAATTGCTCTTGCTAATAAAGAGGTTTTAGTTATAGCAGGTGAGATGATTACTAAAGAAGTGGAAAAACAAGGAGTGGAATTAATTCCGATTGACAGTGAACACAGTGCAATATTTCAATGTCTGCAGGGTGAACCGAGAGAAAGTATAAAAAAAATTATTTTAACTGCTTCTGGTGGACCATTTTTTAATAAAAAATTGAGTCAGCTTAAGCATGTAACGGTTGAACAAGCGTTGCATCATCCCAATTGGTCAATGGGTAAGAAAGTTACCATTGATTCAGCCACAATGATAAATAAAGGATTGGAAGTGATTGAGGCACGCTGGTTGTTTGATCAGGAGCCGGATAACATTGAAGTTGTTATTCACCCTCAATCTATCATTCACTCTATGGTTGAATTTATTGATGGTTCTGTCAAAGCACAGTTAGGAATACCAGATATGAGAGTTCCTATTTCCTATGCTCTCAGTTATCCGGAAAGATTATCCGGCCATTTCAACTGCATGGATTTTTCAAATACCCTTTCACTGGAGTTTATCCCACCGGATTTTGAGAAATTTCCGGCCCTGAAACTGGCCTATCAAGTGCTTAATCAAGGGGGGACAGCTCCGGCTGTGTTTAATGGAGCTGATGAGGCAGCGGTTAGGTTGTTTTTGAAGAAAAAAATTGATTTTGTCACCATTACAGAGATTGTGGAAAAGGCACTTCAGAAACATTCAGTGATTTCTAATCCGAGTTTAGAAGAAATTCTTAAAGCAAATAAATGGGCAAAAGAGTATGCCATGAAAATGAGTATATATTGAAAAATTGAATTTTTAAAAACCTTTTTATTTTTTAAAAAATATTTAATAAAGTTAGGAAATTATAATATGACAACCTTACTGGCAACCATAATTATTTTAAGTGTTTTGGTTTTTGTACATGAGTTAGGTCATTTTTTAACTGCAAAACTTTCGGGTATGCGGGTAGAACGGTTTTCTATCGGATACCCGCCCCGTATGATTGGTAAAAAGATTGGTGAAACCGACTATTGTCTTTCCTGGATACCATTTGGGGGGTATGTAAAGATTTCAGGTATGGTTGATGAGAGCCTTGATAAAGATTCTATAAAAGGTGAACCAAAACCTTGGGAGTTTCGTTCCAAACCATGGATCAGTAAATTTTTGGTTATTTCTGCAGGTTCTTTGATGAATATACTATTTGCTTTTGTACTGTTTATCGTAATAACCTTTAGTACTGGAGTGGTTGATAATTATTCCCCAGAACCAGTGGTAGGAGATATTATTAAAGGAAAACCTGCGGCCAAAGCAGGTTTAGAACCAGGTGATTTAATTGTTTCTGTTAATGATAAGAGTATTGAAACCTGGGATCAGCTTACTGACATTGTTTATAATTCACCAGGAGAAGAACTGAGTATTACGTATGTAAGAAATGAATCTTACTATAGTGTAAAGATAATACCTGCTCTGGAAAAAATAGTGGTTAATGAGCAGGGGGATATTAAAACTGTGGGATTACTTGGTATTGGAAGAGAAGCGTCCATGCGTTCGGTTGGTATTTTTGAGGCAATCGGGTATGGAATTCAAGATACCTTTTTTATTACCAAGTTATTGGCAATATCTATTTATAAATTAATTACTGGTCAGCATTCAATTAAATCTCTTGGAGGACCAATAGCGATTTCTAAGATGGCAGGAGAAAGTGCAAGAGGGGGTTTACTCACTTTTTTTAATTTTATGGCTTTGCTGAGTTTAAATCTGGGAATATTGAATTTATTGCCCATCCCGGTATTGGATGGAGGCCATCTTGTATATTTAGTAATAGAAGGAATAATAAGAAGAGAAATTCCAACTAAAGTAAAATTGATTATTCAGCAAGTAGGAATGGTTTTATTGTTGGCCTTGATGATTTTTGTTATCTACAATGATCTTTTCAGAATATTTAGTGATTGATCTTTATTTTTACAGTAAATTAAGATTAATATTTTCAAGAAATTCTAAAATATTACCGCATCTTTTAAGCCACTGTTCATCATCAATTTTCTTCCCGACATAAGTGATAGTGAAGCTGTCTTAAAAATTCGAATATAAAGGATCAAATTTAATTTTATTTTTAAGACATGTTAATATTGCTATAAATGAAATTCTGTTAAAGTTTACATAAAGAAAATAGTGAGGACAACCTTCACAGCATCAAATCCAAACGAGCTTGAACTGGATTTGTCATCATCTATAACTGATCCATATTCAGTTTTGTATGAAGTACTTTGGTAACCAAAATCATATTCGGCTCCCAGAGTGACATTTTTATAAACATAAAAGTCTACTCCAAAAAGACCATAGATGGTAAATGTTGAAGCACTCTGTTCGATTGCGTTTTTCTCTTTGGCAGAACTGTAGTTGAGTCCTGCACCATAATACGGAGCAACCCTATTTTCGTTCATATGTTTGATAATAGCTGCTCCCAGCCCGAAAATACTTTCTGTGTGTTCTGAACCATTATCTGTTTTAGTAGTTCCGAATTGCAGAATAGGTCTTAGAGCAAAGTTATCTAAATGTATCATTGCTCCAATTCCGGTATCCATAATACTCTCAGGAGGTGATAAAAAATCATCACCAATTCCGAATAAAATCCCATAATCGTTAGTCCGATGCTGCTGTCCAAATGCGATACCGACAATTAAAATCACCAATAAAGTTGTTAGTAACTTTTTCATTTTTTCCCTCCTTGTTAATTTAAAAGTATTCCCATATTTTTATTATTTGGTTATCTCTGTTTTGTTCTTTGTTTGTTAAAATCTTAATTATTTCCTGCTGCCAGGTTTGGTTATAGGTATTCCCTTTTTACAAAGTGGGCAATCGTCAGGAGAGTAGTTGGTTACTTCCATTTGAAAGGTACTATAAAAAGGGACATTAAATTCGGCTTTCCCACCACTGCGGTCAACCATTGTTGCTACTCCTACAATATCAGCTTGTTGGTCTTTTATTGCCTCTACTACCTCTTTTACAGAACCGCCTGTAGTGGTAACATCCTCAACAATCAGAGTTTTTTCTCCTTTTTTTATCTGGAAGCCTCTCCTCAGGGTCATGTTCCCATTTTTTCTTTCCGCAAAAATTGAACGTACCTGCATAAGCCTGGCTACTTCGTATCCAACCACAATCCCCCCAATTGCAGGTGAAGCAACTACTTCAATATTTGAGTTTTTATAATGTTCAGCTATCAGGGAACAAATTTTTTCAGCCTGCCAGGGATATTGAAGTACTTTGGCACATTGGAAATAGGTATCACTATGTAGTCCTGAGGTGAGTTTAAAGTGTCCTTTCATGAGTGCTTCTGTGTCTTTAAATATCTGCAGAATGTCAGTTGAGGTTAAGTCCATAGATTTTCTCCTGATGAGTAATTTAAATTATTTGTTTTTTTTGTGGTGGATTTGAATGATTTGATTGATGCTATTTTGTAGTTCTTTTGCTTTATGTCTGGCAGCTTGAGCAAAATTTTTATCATTGGAGGCATAAAGGATACTGCGGGAAGAGTTGATTATGGCCATACTGAAGTTATTGTCAGTACCGTCAATCACTGCACTTTCCAGATCGCCACCCTGGGCTCCGATACCAGGAATTAAAAAAGGAAGTTCAGGAGCCAGAGAGCGAATACTTTTTAATTCTCCCGGATGGGTTGCTCCCACCACCAGACCACAATTGTTGTTCTGATTCCATTCATTTACTTTCTTTGCTACGATTGTATAAAAATATTCACCATTGCATTTTAAATACTGGAAATCCCTGGAACTTGGATTTGAGGTTAAACAAAGGATAAAGACTCCTTTCGATTCATCTTGAATAAAGGGTTCAATTGAATCAAATCCTAAATAAGGATTAACAGTGACCATATCAAATCCCAGATCAAATAAGGCAGAAGCATACTTTTGAGCGGTAGTGCCGATATCACCTCTTTTTGCATCTCCAATTTTGAGTATTCCCTCCGGAATATAGTTTACAGTTCGTTTCAGAATATCCCATCCTTCGGTTCCCAGGGCCTCATAAAAAGCTAGGTTTGGTTTATAAGCAGCGGCAATGTCTGCGGTTGCATCTATGATTTCCTGGTTAAAAGAAAATATTGGATCTTTTTTTTGCCTGAGATGGGGGGGAATTCTTTCAGGGAATATATCCAGACCTACACAAACAAGGGAGTTTTGCTTTTTTATTATACTTTTGATTTTATCTTTGATTTTCATAATTAGGCATAAGATACATTTTTTATGAGTGATTGTCAATGAAATTTTGATATTAATATTTTTGAAAAGTGCAATGTGTTTATAAATTACATAATCATTTATGAATATTACACAATCCCCAGAAATTTAGAACTTCCGGGGATTGATGTTATTAAAATAATTTTCTAGGCAATTAAAATTTTTAAATATAGAACTGTTTAGATTTTTTTTTATTTCATCAACAACATCTTCTTAGTGATTACTTTATTTTTAGTTTGAAGCAGGTAAAGGTAGATACCGGAAGGCACCTGATTGCCCTGATTATTGGTTCCATCCCAGATAACTGTGTAGGAGCCGGCATTTTTCTTTGTATCCACCAGGGTTTTGATTTCCTGTCCTAATATATTGATAATTTTAAGAGTGACCTGCCCTGACTGGGGGATATGGTAATGGATGGTAGTGGAGGGATTACCCGGATTGGGATAGTTCTGTTCCAAAGCTAATTTTTCTACTGTATCCTGCTCAGATGAATCCTGAGAAGCTTGTTGTTCTTCACCTTTGCCTTTAGCAATGTTTTTCCCTTTGCTAATTTCTTCACTGACATCAACCAGCTCTTCTTCTAAAAATTCAATCCCTGCCTCATCAAAATTGTATTTTTTTTTGCATTCTTCCAGATATCTTTTTGCAATATCTAATTTTCCATTTTCAATATAGAGCATAACCAGATTCTCAAGTACACACATGCGATCTTCATGCGATAAGATTTTCAATCCCATTTCGGAAAGCTTAATGGCAGTCTCATTATCATTCTCAAGCTGTTTCCAGATGATCATTTTCTGTAATGCCAGGGAGCCAAGCCTGATGTTTTTGTTATTTTCAAAAATATGTTGGAGAAAAGAATAAAAACTGTTTTTCTGATTTAAGGTATTCTCGGTAAAATCACTGCGCAGGATGGCATACAGTTCGGACAGGGCTCTTTCTGCTTCTAAAGAACGCGGATTTTCAGTAAT
>CAYUAG010000047.1:22222-28447 GCA_964442615.1 uncultured bacterium | reverse complement strand
AAGGTATTTGCAGCGAGGAGGCCACTTTTATTATAGGAACTCTGTGGTTATTTTTTGATAATACCTATTAATTAGTAGAGATACATCCATGAAAAACATATTCATAGCCGCAACAGAAAAAGATGTTGGTAAATCTACAATTTCTTTTGCTTTATTGGATCTATTGATTCAAGATAACAAGAAAGTTGCATTTATGAAACCGGTAGGACAACGATGGCTCAATTCTAGTTGGGGAAAAATAGAAGAAGATGTAATCTTAATGAAACAGATATTTCAGTTTCCAGAAAATCCTATTCTAATGAATCCAATTGTAGTAGAAAAGGGATTCACGGAAGAATATTTATATAAAATAATTAAACCAAATATAACCAGAAAGATACTAAATGCTTATCAAAAAATTTCACAAAACAAAGAATTTATGATAATTGAAGGTACAGGTCATGCAGGTGTTGGTTCAGTATTTAATACTTCTAATGCCAAAGTGGCTAAAATCCTTGATGCTGATGTTGTATTAGTTGTTGACGGTGGAATTGGAAGTGCTATTGATAAATTGGAACTAAACCGCTCATATTTTATTAATAATGGGGTTCATGTAATTGGAGTAATTGTTAATAAAGTTATTCAAAAAAAATCAGAAAAAATAAAAAAAGCTATCAGTATCTATTGTAAAAGTAACAAAATTAAATTCCTTGGTATAATTCCCTATTCTCCAATTTTAAGTAATCCAACTTTAGGTCAAATTATTAATGAATTAAATCCTAAAATAATTCATGAAACAAATGATCGTAAAACTGTTATGGATACTTTTGCCATTGGTGCTACTAATCTTGAAGAATTCATTGAATATATAAAAAATATGAAAGGGAACATTCTTTTAATTCTACCTTCTCTTAGACTTGACATGATTTTTACTATTCCTAACTTAAAAAAATTTTTTTATAATGAAGGGACAAAAATCCATACTATTCTATTTACCGGCAAACATAAGCCATCCCCAATAGCAACTCAAACTCTTGTTGATGAAAAAATAAACATTCTCTGGAAACAAGGAGATACATATAAAGTTGCATCGCAATTATCTTCTATCTCAATTAAAACCCGACCGGAAGATAGTTATAAAATTGAAGAAATAAAAAATATCGTCATTAGTAACATATATCATAAAAAGCTATTTCAGTCAATTTCACACTCAAAGATTATAATATCATTTATTACAAAATTAATAAATAAGTTTTTAATTTTATGGGATAAAGTTAAGACTTTTTTTAATAATATCTGAAATAAAATATCACTTTGCCATCTCTGCGTTTAATAAAAAATTACAATGTAACGTACAGTACACAGAGTACACTGAAATTGAATAATTAAGAATGCTGAATTTTGGATTATGAATTATTCACAACTACCATCTGCTTGTCCTATTTTTAATTATTAATTCTGCATTCAGAATTCAAAATTGTTGTTTCCTTTATCAAAAAATTATATTTCGATTACAAAACAAATCACTATTCTTCGTTCTCTAGTTTAATTTTTTCCTTCTTCCCTACTGGGAAAGTAACCTTAAACTGAGTGCCATTTTTTATTTTTATTTTCAGAATACCTTCTAATTGTTCAGTCAGTAAATGAATTAATCTCAGTCCCAGAGATTTGATCTTATGGACATCAATATCCCTGGGAATACCTATACCATTATCCTGTACAAGGAGTTCAAATTGCCTGTCTTTCTGTTGGAATTCAATGAAAATTTTTCCTCTTCTTTTATTAGAAAATGCATGTTTCAATGCGTTAGTTATAATCTCATTTAATATCAAACCGCAGGGAATAGCTTTATTAATGTCCAAAAATATGTCCTTACTCTTAATATCAAAGGTAATTCTCCTGCCTCTGGAAAAACTTGATATCAATCCCCTGACCATGGTTCTTATATAACTCTTCATATTAATACGGGAAAAACTATCCGATTGATAAAGCTGATCATGAACTAATGCCATAGAGTAGATCCGATCCCTGGTCTCATGAAAGGCTCTCAGGGCCTGCTCTTTGTTCGTGATATGTTTGGTCTGGAGATTAAGCAAACTGGTAATAATATTTAGGTTGTTTTTGACCCTGTGATGGATCTCCTTGAGAAGGACTTCTTTTTCTTTTAGATCCTTTTTGATCTGCTCTTTTGCTTTTTTCTGTTCTGTAATGTCGATACATACACCGATCCGTTTTACTGGCTGTCCCTGATGGTTTAAAATGGGAACTCCCAGATCCACCCAGTGCCGCCAGGTGTCATCTTTTTGCCTGATTCTGTATTCGTCCCGATACGACTCATAAGAATTTCTATGATCCTCTACTACTACTCGTATCTTTTCCTGTTCATCAGGGTGAATAAGATCCAGCCAACCCTTCAGAGTATAAGGAATTTCACCTTCTTCAAAACCCAGGGCTTTTTCCAGACCGTCAAACCATTCCAGACTATCGGTTTTAATATCCCATTCATAAATAAGGTCACTAACTGCTCCTGCTGCCAGCCGAAATCGCTCCTCACTTTGTCTCAGTGCCTCTTCTGCTTTCTTCTGTTCAGTAACATCCCGTATAGTCCCCTGAAAAGCCACGGCATTACCCTGTTCATCCTTTATAGGTACAGTAGTGATTAAGGTATGAATTATACTTCCGTCTTTTTTCTTTAAGTCAATCGGATTATTCTTTACATATCCTTTTTTTTCAATTAAATCAATATAACGCTTACGATCTTCTGATTTTGCATAAAGATCCGGAATGTGTACTTTACTGAGTTCTTCTTTGCTGTTATACCCAAAAATTTCCACAGCAGCATCATTCAAATCCAGCCAGCGGCCATCCCTGGAGGTTATAAACACACAATCTCTGGTGGTTTTAAAAAAGGTGCGGTATTTTTCTTCGCTTATTTTCAGCGCCTCTTCTGCTTTCTTACGCTTGGTTATATCAACAATAACACCATCTATATAACATATTTCCCCTCATCGTTCCGAACCCCCTTATAATTAGTAGAAACCCATATTAGGGAACCGTCTTTTCTCTTTTCTAATGTCTCATATCCTAACAGAAAATCCTGCTTCTCAAGTTCAGTCAGCATTTTTTCACGAGCACTGTTTGTAGCATAATAATCCTCTGCCGGAACCTTGAGCAATTCATCCACCGAATCATAACCATATATTTCTGCCATAACAGGATTAGCAGACAGAACCTTTCCTTGAGGTATAGATCGAAAAATTCCCACCGGCAGGTTAATTACCAAGGAGCGGTACCGTTTTTCGCTTTCCCGCAGCGCCACCTCCGCCTTCCTGCGTTCGGTGATATCTGTCAGAGAACCTACTATGGCGACTGTCTTGCCATTTTCAACGACCGGTGCCTCATCTACCTTAACCCAGATATTTTTCCCTTTCTTTCCTACCAGTTCCAGTTCGTAGGGTGGCTGCCTTTTCCCTGTTCTAATTGCCTTCTCTGTTATGGCGAAACCTTTTTTATTGACCGGGTTGTCAGTGGCGAATTCGGTCCATCTGATCATAGCTTCTTCCGGTTCGCATTGAAGGAATTCACGGCTCTGGGGACTGAGATAGGTCAACTCATGTTCCACAGTATGGGAATAAAAGAGATTGGTGCTGTGCTCTACTATATTCCTCAATTTCTCTTCACTTTCCCGCAACGCCTCCTCCGCTTTCTTACGCTCAGTGATTTCGATCGATGCGCAGGTGATTCCCACAACCGTACCGCTTGAATCCAGCAAGGGTTCAACCGTAAGATCATAGAAAAACGGTTTCCCATTTATTGTAGTTCGCACTTCTTCTCTGGTTCCGACTCCGCTTTTTAGTACATTTCGTTTTATCTCAGTCAGATGTTCAGCATCATCCGGTAGTAACAGTTCTTCGTCTGTCTTGCCAATTGTTTCCTCAGCTTTAAATCTGGAATGGGGATTATAAATCCAGATATAACGCAAGTCCTTATCCTGATTCCAAACCACAATGGGTGAATTTTTCAGCGCTACCCGAAATCTTTCTTCACTCTCCCGCAACGCCTCCTCCACTTTCTTGCGCTCGGTGATGTCATCGTAAATAACAACAAGTTCCCCCGTAGATAATTTAGTGAAAAAATTATCTCGCCATACTTTCCTGCCGTTAATTTCAAAAAAAGATTGGGGATAGTATTCTGGTTTTCCTGTCTTCCAAACTCTTTTGAATACTTCGGCAATATTTGTACTTTCAAAAGGTTTGGGGAATAGTTCAAAAATATTTTTCCCGATCATTTCTTTCCTGTTTAAATTATCCATTTTTTCACTAGCACTATTGAATTCGACTAAAATAAAATTTTTTCCATCTTGTGATTCATATAGACTGCATCCACTACTCATATTATCATATAAATTGCGGAATCTCTCCTCGCTTTTACGCAATGACTCCTCTGCCTGCTTACGTTCGGTGATATCCCGTGCCACACTATGCATGTAGGACACGCCGTCTATTAAAATACGCTTATTACTGAATTCTGCATCAATCTTGTGTCCATCTTTACAGAGAATTTTCGCTTCGCTGGTTACCTCCTCACCAGCCATAATTCGTTTGAAATAGGTCTTATAAGCATGAAGGTCTTCAAGTTCATGAATGTCCGGAATGCTCATATGAAACAGTTCATCCTTACTATACCCTGTTAGTTTGGAGGCAGACTTATTAACAGCTGTGAACTGGCTTTGTTCGTTGGTAATAAAAATAGCATCTCGAGACCCTTCGAATACCTCCCGAAACCAGGCTTCGGAATCATATAATTCTTTCTCTATCTGTTTGCGTTCAGTAATATCTTCAACAACACCAACCACACCAATCACCTTTCCTTCACTATCATTTAAGGAAAAGTAGCTTTCTGATGTCCATCCTTCTTTTTCATTATTCAATTTATATTGCAATTCTTCATTGAGAACAGAATTGCCATTCATTGCTCTTTCCATTGCTTTCTTAATTTTTGCTTTAAGGAATGGAAACTTATGCCACGGTTTTTTTCCGAGAACTTCCTCTCTTAAAGTGTTTGAAATTTGTTCCATACTTTTATTCCAATAGGTATATCTGTAATTATTGTCCAATACAAGAATACCTTCTTTCATGGATTCAAAAACATTCTTTAACAACTCTTGATTCTGAAAAAGTGCCTTCTCATTTTTTTTTCTCTCCTCCTCCACCTCAATACTATGAAGTGCAAATGAAATATCCCCAGCAACCTCCTGAAATAATCCCTGTTCCTCTTCATACTGGGAAAAATTTTCAGGACTTTTCACTGAAAGCAGTCCATAAATTTTTCCTTTATATTCCAGTCTGATAGTCATGGCATTGCAGTCTGGCTCTTCCTTGAATAGCGGGCATCTGCCACAGACTGATTTCAAATTCTTTATCACCACAACTCCTTTTTGTTTAAGAGCTCGTCTGCTGCATTCATTGAAAATCTTATTTTTCATCTGCTTCTTTAAAGCAGTAAACTCATCTCCAAGACCTGTTTGTGCTGATGCTATGAGTTTCTGATTTTCATCAAGAAAAACCAGCCAGGAGCTTGTGTAACCTCTGGTGCTGGTAAGGATGTCACAGGTTTTCTGGATAAGTTTTTTCCTGTCTTTTTCGTGGATGATGAGTTGGTTAACATTGCGGATGGATTGGAGAACAAGGTTGAAATGTTCGATCTTTTCTTCAACCTCTTTTTTTTCTGTAATATCTTCCCCGGAGCTCAAGGTACCGATGATGTTTTTCTTACTGTCCCGAAGCACTGTATTGTACCAGGCAATTATCCTCTCTTGACCGCTTTTAGTCAGAACAGAATTCTCAAAATATTCCACAGGCTTGATTTTCCTGGCCATTAATTGTTCATAGACCTTCTTGACCTCCTTTCTATACCGCTGTGGTAAGAAATTGCCAAACCAGTTTTTACCTAAAATTTCCTTTTCTGAAAATTCCAGGATTTCACATCCTTTTTTATTGATGCGACGGACCTTTCCTTCATCGTCAAGGACAACGAACATAATCCTGGCAATATCAAAAAAGGATTCAGCTTTGATATTGAATTGTTCTGTTTTTTTCTTTTTCATGATCCCCACCTTTTTCTAAAAATTTAGAAAAAATTTCCCTATGATACGAATTTTATCTTAATTCAGAGATTAAATAATTAAGAATGCTGAATTTTGAATTATGAATTATCCACCCTCTGCTTGTTTTATTTTTTAATTCT